>NZ_JBEZKW010000059.1:0-45922 GCF_040651795.1 Streptomyces sp. NPDC048361 | reverse complement strand
GCCGTGGGCGGTGGCCGTCGCGGCCCAGCTGTGCGCGGTGCTCTCCGCGGTGCACGCGGTGCCGATCGTCCACCGCGACCTCAAACCGCGCAACGGGTTGGCCGCTATGCGGACATGTCCAGATTCGTAGTGCAGTGTTCAACGGCGTGGATCTTGTCGACACCGCGTCATCAGCGGGCCCGCTGTGAAACTTTCCTCTGGAATATGCCAACACGCCGAAGATCTTGCGGGGTTGACGCCCCGCATACGGCTGCCCGCACGCGGTGAACGTGACCGGATACGGCCATCGGCATTCGGCCAGTGGCCAGAACGCCCCGCGCCTACCAGCCGCCGCCGATGCGTTCGCGATGTGTGCCGGAGTAGGCGGGGCCCGTGTAGCGGTACAGGGTTCTCGTCGCGGCCTCGGTGGCGAGCAGGTCGGTGGTGCCGGCGCCCGGCACAGCGACGAGGTTGGTCATGGTGTGCCAGCCGGATCCGACCCTGCGCCGCTCGGACCCGTAGTAGTGGGGGCCCCGGTAGTGGAAGAGAGTGCCCGACGCGTCGACGGCGAGCAGGTCCGGGCTGCCACTGCCGCGGACGTCACCGATGCCGACGAGAGCGGTCATGACGTTCCAGCCGGTGCCGATCCGGCGGCGCCGTGAGCCGTAGTAGCCGGGCGCGCGGTAGTGGAACAGCCCACCCGCGCCGTCGACGGCGAAGAGATCGCCGGTGCCGTCACCCGTACCGGTGACCAGCGAGATGGTGTGCCAGCCGGTGCCGACCCGGGTGCGTCCGGGGCCGTGGTAGTCCGGGCCGTGGTAGCGGTACAGGTTTCCCGGCCCGTCGACCGCGAGGATGTCACCGTCCGCGTTCCCGGTGGCGACGAGCCGGGTCATACCGCCCCAGCCGCTCCCGGCGCGGACGGTGCGTGATCCGCGGGAGCCGGGTGCGGTGTACCGCCACAGCGTGCCCGACCGGTCCACCGCCAGGACGCTCCCGTCGCCCACGGCCACCACGTTCGCCATCGGTGCCCGCGGCACCTCGTGGTAGCGCGGCCCGGCGTGTTCGGCCAGTACGTCCCCGAGCTGGCCGGCCGTCAGCTGCTGGGGCCGGTCGAGCCCGGCGGCGGTGCGGTACAGGCGGTGAGCGCGGCCCTGCTCATTGTCGAGCCGCTCGATCCGCTGCAGACGCAGGTGCCGGACGGCCCGGTCGTCGGCGGGCCACACGACGAGGTCCCGCCTTCGGCCCGGAGCCTCGACGAGGCCGATCAGCGCCAGATCGTCCCAGCGCACGCGCAGGGAGCGACCCCCGTCGTGCTCGACGACGGTGATCGCCTCGCCGTCCAAGACGACCCGGTCGGAGGTGAGGGACATCCCGTACAGAAATCTCAGCGTGCCGGTGACCAAGGTGCCCGACACCGCGGCGACGAGGGCGCCGCCCGCCAAGTGCAGTGCCATACCTGGATAGTTGGCCTGCTGGAGGTGGTGGTCGAGGGCGAGTCCGGCGGGTGCCCCGGCCGCCGCGAGCACCAGCCCCGAGAGCCGGGCGCCCCGACCCGCTCTGCGCCACATCAGGGCCTGCCGGGTGTGACGGATCTCCACTGGGCGCGCGGGCCGCCGCGAGGGGGAGTCGCCCGGGGGTGGCAGCCGCAGGGTCGGGCCCGGTGTGCGCGGAGCGCCCGCACGGTCGAGGATGTCCGACAGGGCGTCCTTCCCCTCGGCCGCGGAAGGGCGCGCTGCGGGGTCCTTCGCGAGCAACGCCTGTACGAGGGCGTCGAGTTCGGCGGGGACGCCGTCGAGGTGCGGCGGCGCCGCGTCGAAGTGCTGGCACATCCACGACGCGAACGACGGCCCCGGAAAGGGCGGTTGACCCGCGAGCAACGCGTACAGGGTCGCGCCGAAGGAGTACATGTCCGCGGCGGGAGTGACCTGTTCGCCCCGCCACTGCTCGGGCGGCATGTAGGGGGCGGAGCCCAGCACGACGCCGGTCGAGGTCAGACGGGTCGCCTCGGCACAACTGGCGATCCCGAAGTCGAGTATCTTCGCGCCGCCCGAGGCGAGGCGCATCAGGTTGGCGGGTTTGATGTCGCGGTGCACCACGCCCTGGGCGTGCGCATGGTCGAGGGCGTCGGCGACCAGGGCCATCAGGTGCGCCGCGAGCTCCAGGGGCAGCCCCGCGGGGTGCTTCGCGGTCAGGTCCGCGAAGGTCTCACCGGCCAGGCGCTCCATCACCACATAGGGATGGCCGTCGTCCTCACCGATGTCGTGCACCACGGTGATACCGGGGTGCTGGAGCGGCGCGGCCGCCAGGGCCTCCCGGCGCAGCCGCGCGATGGACTCGCCGTCGCCGCCGCGGGCGCCGAGCAGGATCTTCACCGCCACGCCCCGGCGCAGCCGTTCGTCGTGCGCCGCCCAGACCTCGCCCATCCCGCCTGCGCCGAGTCGTTCCTCCAGCAGGTACCGCTGCCCCAGTACCGTTCCCGCGTCCACCCCGCGCCACTCCCGCCCGTGCCACTCCCGCCCGTGCCGGTCGTGCCCGGCACGGCGAAGAGTCAATCACGCGACGAGGTCGTACGCGGGGGAAAACGGGGCCCGGGCTGTGGGCCGGGGAAGCGGGTGCTCACCGGCGCGTGTGGCGCCGGTGAGCTGGTGCGGCCCGCGGGTCAGCTCACCCCGCGCGGCAGCGCGAGCGACTGGACCTGGGGGAGGGCGGTCCAGTCGTTGGAGGCGACGCTGGCGTGGGCGGCGGCGAGCCGGGCCACGCGCGCCTGGGCGTCCGCCGGTGACGGGTTCTTGTCGTCGAGCGCCGGCGCCACGTTCTGGGCGTCGGTCATGACGACGAAGTAGTGGTGGGTGTCGTACCAGGCGGTGTCGATGCTCCCGTTCAGGTACGTCGCCGCGTCACCGTCGAAGACGACGAACCACGGACGGATCGAGGTGTCCGCGTAGCGTGAACGGGGGTCGCCCGCCTGCGCGTTGTGGACCGCGGGAAAGACCTGGGCCTGCGCGACGCGACCGGCCGACGCCAGGTCGCGCAGATAGCCCGCGTACTCGACGTCCGTCCACAGGCTGTCGGTGGGGTTGCCCTCCTCGACGGTGCCGGGGATCACCTCCAGCATGACCTTGCCCGCGAGCTGTTGGCGACTCGGCCAATTGCCCGCGGCCGCTGCCTCGTCGAGGGTGGCGTACTGGCCACCGCCCGGCTTGGCGAGCAGGTCCGCGGGCCGGAAGACGGCCGAGCCGAGGTGGGCGCTGATCGTCTGGTCGAGCTGGGCCGGCCCCAGCCCGAAGGTGGACTGGAACCCCGCCTTCATCTCCAGCTTGATGACGAGCGGGGGGTGCCCGGGGTGGGCGCCCAGCCAGACCCGTACGTCGTCGAGGCAGCTCTCCAGGTCCTTGTTGGCGCCGCCCGAATAGAGCTGGCCGGGGGTGGCGGCGTTGACGCAGTTGTTGCTGTTGCCCAGGGGGTTGGAGTGGCTGACCTTCCACTCCTTGGTGATGAAGTCGTCCCACACATCGAGTTCGATCATCGACGTGCCGGTGTCCAGGGCCTGGGCGAGATAGGGGAAGGCGGCCGGGTCGTAGGTGTTGTGCAGGCCGGAGACGGTGGCCCCGGACAGCGGCAGGCTCTCGGGCCCCGCGGCCTGTGCGCTGCCGCCGGCGCCCGCCGTGGCGAGAGCGAGGCAGGCGCCGAGGGCGCCGAACAGGGCTGTCCGCAGCCGGGGCGTGAAGCGTCTGGGCCGGGGATCCGACACGGTTCCTCCAAGTGGGGGATGGCATTCCTTCGGGACGGTGTCATCGCCGAGTGAAGCGGCGAAGACATGTCAAGTAACACGAGGAGGAATGCAGTTGTCACCCCCTGCGGCCACCCCTATCACCCCTGCGCCCCCCGCCGCCCCCTGCCGCCCTGTGCGGTCAGCCCTGTGCGGTCAGCCCCGAGCGGTCAGCCCTGTGCGGTCAGCCCTGTGCGGGGCACCCCGGCCCGTGGCCGGTGTCCCGGCGGTGGGTCAGAAGTTGAAGACGGCCTCCGAACCGGCGTCCTTCATGCAGGAGTTGCCGTAGGTCTGGACGTGGCTGACGTGCTTGCCGTCCCACACGCCGTCGGCCCGCACGGTGACCGGGTTCCAGAGCTTGGTACACAGCCGCGGCGCGCCGGGTGCGACGAGCGCGGCGAAGTCGCCCTGAGCGCGCCGGAGTTCGGCGCAGGCAGCGGCGGCTGCCGGGTGTGTGCCGGAGGGCTTGGGGGCGCAGTTGAGGGTCACCGCGCGCTGGACGGCGTTCTGCTGGTCGCCGGTGCCCGGCTCGATCGTGAGCACGAGGGCGGACGGCGCGTACAGGCTCATCGGCTGCATGGTGCCGGCCGGAGCCGCGGCCGCGGAGCCGAGGCCGGTGCCGGCCAGTCCATTGGCCAGCAGAGCGACGGCGACGGCACTGACTGCTGTGATCTTCCGCATTGCGAACACTCCTGAGGGTCGGTTTCCGAAGAACGAACAGGAGTCTGTCCCCCCACGGTGAGCTCCGCGCAACACGACGGACACATTCGGTCACGGGAAGTCACCTCGCGAAGCTGCGTTCCCGCAGGGCGCCGCACGCGTGCCCAGGTCGCCGCGTCGGTCAAGGTCGGCCAAAAGAAAGGTGTGTTCCCGGGGGTTGTGTCGATTTCAAGGCAGTCAACGGCTCAATTCTGGGAATCTTAGGCTGAATTGAGGGATGGTCAGGACGCGTCCGGGCGCGACTTCTGCCCGGACCGGGTGGCGTCGATCTTCGCGAGGCCGCGATCCGTATGCGTCGGGCTCACTGCCGGGGCGTGCTGGTCTTCGCGAGGCTGCGATGCATGCGCGTCGGGCTCACTGCGGGGGGCGTCCCGCGCGAGCGCGGGTGGTGCGGCGGCGTACCAGGAGCAGCACCGTCGTACCGGCGGCCAGAGCCGCCGCCGCGGACCCGGCGACCGACCAGGACGACTCCTCCTCGGCCGCCGCATCGGCGGGCTTGACCGCAGCCACCCGCGCGGCACGCACCTGCGTGTGCTGCGCCGTTCTGGTGGGCCGCACGGGTTCCAGGGAGCCGACCGCGTCCACGTGACCCCAGGCCCCGAAGCCCCAGTCGAGCAGGGCGCGGGCCTCCTCGTACACCTCGAATCCGCCGCCGGACTGCGGGTTCATGACGGTCACCAGCAGGGTGCGGTCCCCCTGTTTCGCCGCCGCGATCAGGGTGTTGCCCGCGTTGCTGGTGTAGCCGTTCTTGACGCCGATGATCCCGGGGTAGCGGGCGACCCCGTCGGCGCCGGAGAGGAGACGGTTGGTGTTCATGATCCCGTACGAGCCGCCCCCGCCGGGGAACTGCGCCGACGAGGTCGAGCAGTACTCGGCGAAGTCCGGACGGGCGAGCCCCGCGCGGCCGAACACCGCGAGGTCGAACGCCGACGAGACCTGTCCCGGGGTGTCGTAGCCGTCGGGCGAGACGACCTCGGTGTCCAGGGCGCCGAGCCGCCGGGCCTCGGCCTGCATCTGGGCCGCGGTCTGCTCCCAGCCGCCGTTGAGCGACGCCAGGACGTGCACGGCGTCGTTGCCGGAGCTGAGGAAGACCCCGCGCCACAGGTCGGACACCTGATAGGTGTGACCGGCCTCCACACCCACCAGGCTGCTGCCGGCGCCGATGCCGGCCAGGTCCTGCTCGGAGACGGTGTGCCGGTCCTCGGCGCGCAGATGGGGGAGCGCGGTGACCGCGAACAGCGTCTTGAGCGTGCTGGCCGGCGGCAGCTTGCGATGGGCGTCGCGCGCGGCGAGGACCTTGCCTGTGCGGGCGTCGGCGACCACGAACGAGAGGGCCGACACCTCACCCGGAAGGGCGGGGGCGCCGGGCCGCAGACGGACCTGCTGACCGGCCCCCGGCCCCGGCAGGGGGGTGGAGGCGGAGCTGTCGGGCGTCGGGGTGAGGCAGCACAGACCGATGGCGGCAGTGGCGGTGAGCACCGCCATGGAACGGAATCCGGACCTGATGACCATTCGGCCACCGTAGGAACAGAACGGACATCGCGCAGGTCGGTTTGTGCCGTCCGGCCTACAGGAACGCATCCTGCGGCGGCGAGTCCGGGGCCGGACGGCGGGCATGGCCGGGTGGGGGGCGGGGGCGGGGCGGACCGCGCCGGGCCGGTTCCGTTCGTTCAAGGAATCGCAATGGTCTAGTCCAAGTCGTTGACGTGTTCAGGCCACCGGCCAATTCTGGGAGCCCCTCCCACCCCCAGGAGACCCCGACATGAAGCCACTTCGTGCTCTCCTCTGCGGCGCCGCGAGCGCCGCTCTGGCCGCCACCGGGCTCACCGCCTTCGTGGCCGGCCAGGCTTCCGGCGCGACCGCGGACGCGGCCGGGCTCGGCAGCCGCTGGTACGCGGCCGCCCCGTACCTGATGCCTCTCGACAACGACCCGCCCAACGCCCCCGCCATCATGGACGCCACCGGCCTCAAGGCCTTCCAGCTCGCCTTCGTCCTTGCCCCGAACGGCGGCGGATGCAGCCCCACCTGGGGCGGTACGGCACCCGTCTCCTCCGACACCGCTGTCGCCGGGATCATCTCCTCGATCCGCGCCAAGGGCGGAGACGTCTCGGTCTCCGTCGGCGGCTACGGCGGCACCAAACTCGGCCAGAACTGCTCGGACGCCGCCGCCACCGCCTCCGCGTACCAACAGGTCATCACCAAGTACGGGCTCAAGGCGATCGACTTCGACCTCGAAGAGCCGGAGTACGAGAACACCGCCGCCATCTCCCACGAGATCGGCGCCGCCAAGATCCTCCAGCAGAACAACCCCGGCCTGTACGTGTCGGTGACCACGGCCGGGACCGCCGATGGCACCGGCTGGTTCGGCAAGCAGATGCTGAACGAGGCCAAGACGCAGGGCTTTGTGCCCGACAACTTCTCGATCATGCCGTTCGACGGCGGGTTCAGCGGAGCCGCCGCACAGACCGCCGCGCTGACCAACTTCAACTCCGTACTCCAGTCGACGTTCGGCTGGAACGCCGCGACCGCCTACGCCCACGAGGGCTTCTCCGGGATGAACGGGCGCAGCGACTCCGGCGAGTTCTTCGCCCAGGCGGATTTCCAGACGGTGCTCGACTACGCGACGAGCCACAACATGGCCCGGTTCACCTTCTGGTCTCTCAACCGGGACCGGCAATGCACCCCGCCCGACAACAACGGCAGGACGTCCGGAACGTGCAGCAGCGTTCCGCAGGCCGCCTGGGACTTCGCCAAGTACTCGGTGAAGTTCGCCGGTGCCACCCCGCCCGACTCGCCGCCGCCCTCCTCCCCGCCGCCCTCCTCACCCGGTGGCGGCGGCACCTGCGCGGCAGCCGGCTGGACCTCCGGCGCGGTCTACACCCAGGGCAACGAGGTCTCCCACAACGGCCACACGTGGAAGGCCAAGTGGTGGACGCAGAACGAGGAGCCCGGGACCACGGGGGAGTGGGGGGTCTGGCAGGACGAGGGCGCCTGCTGATCCCGCGCACGGCGGCAGGGCGGGGCGGACCCGGTGCCGGGTGACGCGGGGCGGACGCGGTGCCGGGTTCCGCGGGGCGGACGCGGTGCCGGGTTCCGCGGTGCGGTGCCGGGTGACGCGGGCGGGACGCGGTGGGGCGGGCGTTGAAAGATTTCTTCGGGATGTCGGCAACTCCCGTGCCCGCCGCACGTCGTCAGGGGTGAAGGCGCGATTCCGCGCCGCCCCGCCGACCGTGGAGAAGCACAACGTGACCGTCGCCCAGCACACTCCCGCCACGACCGCGCCCCGCGGCCCGCGCCGCCGCACCGGCGCCGCGGCCGCGGCCGCCCTGCTCCTGGCGCTCGCCGTCCCCGCCCTCGCCGGCACCGCGTACGCCGACGGCCCGAACAGCGCCGCGGCCCCGGCCGCGATGGGCCAGTCGCGTGCCGCCGCCCTCACCTCGCCGGTCAAGCGGGCGGGCGAGAGCAGGCCGGCGGCCGCGCAGCCGGCGACCAAGCCGCCGTCGCAGCCGGGGCCCGCGCGGCCCGCGGCGACCGAACCGCCTTCCGAGCCGGCTCCCGCGCCCGCGGCGACCGAGCCCCCGTCCGCGAGCGGCGGGGCCGAGCCGAGCGCGGCTCCCGCCTCGCCGGGGGCCGCCCCCGCCCCGGCCGGGCCGAAGGAACTCGCCCATACTGGGTCCTCGTCCACGGCCACCGCGGTGATGGGCGTCGGAGCCGGCGCGCTGATCCTCGCGGGCGTCGGCGCCGTGTACGCCGTCCGCCGGCGGCGCCAGAGCTGAGGCACGAGAACCGAGGCACGCCACGGCCCCGTCCCGCAGAACCGAGGCACGCCACCGCCCCGTCCCGCCACGCGCGGGGCGGGGCACTGCCCGCGCACCCGAGGAATCGATGGAGTACACCGCCATACCGCACCCGGCCCCCCTGTTCCCGCGCGTCCGCATGCCCGGGTGGCGCGGGCTGCTGCGCCGGAGCCGTATCGCGCGGGGTGAGACACGCCCAGAGTCGTTCACCCCGGGAGCCGCGAGAACCGGCAGGGGGGTGTCCGGCGCGTCCGGCGTGGTCCGCGATCCCGGGGCCGCACCGCCGACGGTCAGCGAGCTCTATCACGCGCACCGGCTCAAGATGGTGCATCTCGCCGTGATGCTGGTGGACGACCGGGCGAGCGCGGAGGACGTCGTTCAGGACGCCTTCACCGCGCTCTACCGACGCCACGGCGAGCGCATCGAGGAGATCGACAACGCCCTCGCCTATCTGCGCACCGCCGTCGTCAACGCCTCGCGCTCCGTGCTGCGCCGACGCCGCACCGCACGCGGCTACACCCCTCCCCACGTACCGGACGCCCCGTCCGCCGAGGAACGCGTGGTCCTCGCCGAGGAACACCGAGAAGTGCTCGCCGCGCTCGGGCAGTTGACGGCGCGCCGGCGCGAAGTGCTCGTCCTGCGGTACTGGAGCGATCTTACGGAGGCGGAGATCGCGACGACGCTCGGCATCAGCCGGGGCTCGGTGAAGTCCATCGCGAGCCGGGCGCTCGACGCGCTGGAGAAGATACTGGAGGCCCGGGCATGAGCGACCGGTGGAGCGAGCCCGAGACCCCCGGGCGCCCCGTTGAGCGGCGACTGCGCGCGGCGCTCGCCGCCCGCGCGGACACCGTCACCGTCACCGACCTGCGTCCCGCCGAGCCGCCGGGACCCCACCTGCGCCGCACCCCGCTGGCGCGGCTGCGGCTGCGCCGGTTCGCCCTGCCGCTGGCCGGGCTCGCCACGGCCGCCGCCGTGGCCATCGGCTACCTCACCATCACCTCGGGCCCCGACGAGCAGCGCCCGCTGCCCGCGAACTCTCCCGGCCCGGTGCAACCGCCGCCGACGCCCGCGCCGTCCAGAACCCCCGACCCCGAGCCCTCGCCGCCGCCCAGTGCCGCGCCATCGGTCACCCCTTCGACACGCCCCGGCGAGACGCCGCCCGCAGCGCCTGCGATGAAGCCTTCGAAGACCCCGCCGCCGCGGACGTCGGAGCCCTCGCGCGGCGCCGTACCTCAGCGGGCCGGATCACCGTCCCGGCCCGCGGCACGCTGACGGCGCCACAGCACGACGGGCGACGCGCCCGTCAGGGCGAGCGCGCCCGGGGCGACGGCGGCCGCGGTGGCGCCGATGCCGGCCTGTCCGAAGGTGTCCGGCACCGGCAGGGTCGCCCAGCGGGTGACGGGCCAGGCGATCACGAAGGCGCGGCCCACGGCCTCGTCGACCGGGACGAGGCCGTGGTTCTTGTCGGCCTGGTGGTAGCGGGAGTCCTCCGAGTCCTGCCGGTGGTCACCCATCACCCACATCTTCCCCTTGGGCACGGTCACCCTGAACTGGCCGCCGTCCTGGTCGTTGGTGCACGGCGTGTTGCCGGGATAGACGTACGGTTCGACGAGGGCCTTCCCGTTGACCGTCAGGGGACCGGTGCCCTTGCACTCCACGGTGTCGCCCGCCACCCCGATCACCCGTTTGATCAGGTCGTGTTCGTTGGCCGACGGCAGCAGGCCGATGAACGACAGGGCCTTCTGCACGACATTGGGGTTCGAAGTCGGCTCGTTCCGCAGCCAGTTGTCGGGGTCGTGGAAGACGACGACTTCGCCGCGCCCCGGCTCGGAGCCGAACCAGGGCGTCAGCTTGTCGACGAGGACCCGGTCGCCGGGCTGCAACGTGTTCTGCATCGACTCGGACGGAATGGAGAACGCCTGCAGCAGAAACGTCTTGATGAGCAGCGCCAGTACCAGCGCGACGCCGATGAGGATCGGCAGTTCCCTCCAGAACGAGCGGTGGTGCCCGCCACGGCCGGGACCGCTGGGACCGCGGGCGGGGTCGCCGGGACCGCGGGCGGGGTCGCCGGGACCGCGGGCGGGGTCGCCGGGACCGCGGGCGGGGTCGACCGGACCGTTCGGCTCCGCGCCGTCGGACCCCGTGCCGCCGCCCGCGCCGACCGCTGAATCTCCCACGCCTGCTCCTTCGTTCCCCTGCGGTCCGCACTCCGGACGTCCTGGATCCGCGCTCTGCCCGACGAACCGTAGTTCCCGGCCACCCCGATCCCCGGGGGCACCGAGGAGTGTTCGGCCGCATTCCTGCATCCGAAGGACGCGGGCCGGGGCCGGGCGCCGAACCGGTGGCGCTCAGGAGGCGGGGACGGGACCCTGCATGTGCTGGCTGATCCACTGGATCAGCCCCCCGGCGGCCATGTTCGGCACATACGTCTTGGCGTTGTGACCGCCGCCCTGTATGACACTGAGCTTGGTCTTCACCGGGCCCTTGGTGTACTTGGCCACGAACTGCTCGATCTTCGGCTTGGCCTCCGCGTCGGAGCCCACGGTGCCGACCTGGAAGGCCAGATAGACGTCCGGGCTCTTCGCGGCGATCAGCTTCTGCGCGAGGACGTTCGGGTTGTTCTCCGCCTTCTCCTTGTCGTGCCCGGCCCACAGCCGGGAGTCGGGGACGATGTCGGGACCGGAGGCGATGACGGCCTTGAACTGGCCGGGCTTTTGCAGCACGCTCTTGAGCCCCGCGAAGCCGCCCGTGGAAGAGCCCATGAAGGCCCAGCCGTCACGGGAGTTGACGGTACGGAAGTTGGCCTTGACGAGGTCGGGCACGTCCTCCGTCAGCCAGGTGCCCATCTTCGGCTGACCGGGGATGTCACTGGCGTCCCAGTACAGGCCGCCCGTGTCCGGATGCGGGTTGAGGACCGGCATCGCGAGAATGAACGGGAGGCTCTTGCCCTCCTTGGACCACTGGGAGAGGCTCGCCTCCAGCTTGAGGTCCGTGCCCATCCAGTAGTTGGTCGGGTAGCCGGCGCCGCCGGGCAGCGCCACCATCACGGGAAAGCCGCTCTTGGCGTACTTCGGGTCCTTGTACTCCGGCGGTACCCACACCCAGACCTTGCCCTTGAAGCCCGACTTCTTGCCCGTCAGGGTCGTCACGGCGACCTTCGTGCCGTTCTCGGGGACCGTACCGGCCACCGTGAACTTGGCCTCGGGGCCGGTCGGCATCAGGACCTTGGAGTCCGGCTTCCCCGCGTCGCCGCCGCCCGGCTTGTCGCCCCCGGCCCCGCCCGGACCAAAACTGATCGCGTCGCCCTTGTCGGAGAAGACGTCGAAGTAGTTCAGGACGGGCCACGCGATCAGACCGAGCGCGGTGACGGCGACGACGCCGAGTATCCAGTGTTTGGCGCGCTTGGCCCGGCGGTGGCCCCGAGACTGGTAGGCCCCGTTGCGGGGGTGGGTCATTGCGATCGCTCCGGGTGGTTCTGTGGCCCAAGGGCATGGGTGTTCGTTCCACCAGGGCTGATGGGTACCGAGGGGCAAAGGGTTCCGGATTTGTCTTACAAATCTTGGGCAAGTGAGCGATCCGACGCCAACGGCCCCGCGCCGCAGGCCGGTGTCTCGATGACCGGAGTCACCGGCCGGGCGGCCTCTTCACGTTGGTCGTCGCCAGGCCCTGGGAGCCGTCCTTCACCGTCATCTCCATCGGCTTGCTGCGCACGGCGGTCGGCCCGCTGCTCGCCCTGTACTTCGACGCCCGCAGGCGCCTGGTGTGCGCCCTGACCGAGCGCGCCGAACGGGCTGAGCGGGAGCGCCATCTGCTCGCCGAGCAGGCGTGCGCCGAGGAACGCGCGCGCCTCGCCGGCGAGATGCACGACGTGGTGACCCACCGCGTGAGTCTCATGGTGCTTCAGGCCGGCGCGCTGCGCGTGACCGCGTCCGACGACGCGACCCGGCGGGCGGCGGAGGAGCTGCGGGCGGCCGGCTGCCAGGCCCTTGAGGAGCTGCGCGACCTCGTCGGCATTCTGCGCACCGCGCCCGAGGAGGACCGCACCCCGCCACCGGGAGGCCTGGCCGCGCTCGTCGCCGAGTCGACCGCGGCGGGCGTGCCGACGGAGCTGATCGAGCGGGGCGACCGCGCGCTCGCCTCACCGGTGGTGGGCCGCACCGCGTACCGCATCGTGCGCGAGGCGCTGACCAATGTGCACAAGCACGCCTCGGGGGCCCGCGTCACCGTACGGGTGGAGTACGAGGAGAGCCGGGTGCGCGTCGTCGTCCGCAACACCCGGCCGAGCGGGCGGCCCGACAGCGAGCTGGCGCGCACCGGTTCCGGCCTCGGCATAGCCGGGCTGCGCCGGCGCGTCGCACTCGTGCACGGCAGCCTGCGGGCCGAGCCCGAGCCCGACGGCGGCTTCTGCGTGGCGGCCGACCTGCCCGCCTATGTACCGACAGCGGAATCGGTGGTGTGAGGGCAGTGGTGCGTGTGGTGGTGGTGGACGACGAGGCGATGGTGTGCGGGTTCCTGCGGACGATCCTCGGCTCGGCCGACGACATCGAGGTGGTCGCCGAGGCACACGACGGCGCGGCGGGCGTGGCCGCTGTCCGCCAGCACCGGCCCGATGTCGTCCTCATGGATCTGCGGATGCCGGGCATGGACGGGATCACCGCCATCGAACGGCTGGCCCGCGGCGGTGACATGCCGCCGGTCGTGGTGCTCACGACGTTCGACGCCGACCAGTACGTCCTGCGCGCGCTGCGCGCCGGCGCCTCGGGGTTCCTGGTGAAATCGACACCGCCCCAGGACCTCATCGGCCTGGTGCGGGTGGCCGCAGAGGGGCACACCGTCCTTTCACCCGCCGCGGCCCGCCGGCTCGTCGCGGCCTCCACCGACGCCCTGGCGGCCCGTGACCGGGCCCGCGAGCGGGTCGCACGGCTGACCGAGCGGGAGGCCGAGGTTCTCACAGGGCTGGGGGAGGGGCTCTCCAACGCGCGGATCGCGGCCCGGCTGCATCTGTCGGAGGCCACCGTCAAGGGATACGTGTCGCGCATGCTCGACAAACTGGAATGCGCCAATCGCACACAGGCCGGACTGCTCGCCCACGACGCAGGAATCGTGGCCCCGTAGTGATCCGCCCCAACTCGCCATCCCACGGCGCAAGTTGAGGCCAGGGGCCCTCCGGCCTGCGTACGCGTGCGCGGCGCGGTGCGCCGACGAAGGGGCGGCCGGCCGCGGACACGCCGTGGCAATGCGGGGCCCGGCGCCGGGCGCGGCGGATGCTTGCTTCTGCTCGCTCGATAGGAGCCATTGACAACAACGAGCAGCAGTACTGCACTGGCGGGTGCCCTCCGGCAGGCTCGTGCCGGCGGGATCGGCACCTTCCCCTGCCCTCCTACGCATGGCGCCCGGGCCCCGCCGGCCGGGCCAGGAAGGAATCTGTCGTGCCGTCACTTTCCCCCCACCGGACGAGAGCCGCCGCCCTGCTGGCCGCGCTCCTGGCCGTCCCGCTGACCGCGACCGGGGTCTTCGCCTCGCCCGCCTTCGCTTCCGCCTCCGCCCCCTCGTCCGCCCACGTACGGTCCACGGCCGCACGGAGCGCACCGCCGGCCGCCACCCCGCCCATGGGGTGGAACAACTGGGCCCACTACATGTGCGACATCAGCGAACAGACCGTCGTGCACAACGCCGACGCCCTGGTCTCGTCCGGTCTCGCCGCCAAGGGCTACTCCACCGTCACCGTGGACGACTGCTGGATGGCCAAGAGCCGGGACGGCGCGGGCAACCTCGCCGCCGACCCGGTGCGGTTCCCGCACGGCATGGCCTGGCTCGGTTCCTATCTGCACGCCCGCGGTCTGAGGTTCGGCATCTACGAGGACGCGGGCTCGGCCACCTGCGAGGGCTACCCGGGCAGCGGCCGCCCCCAGGGCGGCGGCGAGGACCACTTCGCCCAGGACACCGCCACGTTCGCCTCCTGGGGAGTGGACTACCTCAAGCTCGACGGCTGCAACATGTACGTGGCTCCCGGCCAGACCAAGGAAGAGGCCTACCGCCAGGCGTACGACAGCGAGGCCGCGGCCCTGCGGGAGGCCGGCCGCCCCATCGTCTTCTCCGAGTCCGCCCCCGCCTACTTCCAGCCGAGCACCGAATGGGGCAGCGCCGGCTGGTTCTCCGTGCTCTCGTGGGTCGGCAAGGACGGTCAGCTCTGGCGCGAAGGCACCGACATCGCCGTCTACAACCCGCAGAAGCCGAGCGCGAGCCGCTGGGCGAGCGTGATGTGGAACTACGGGTACAACCGCTGGCTGGGCCGTTACGCGGGGCCCGGCAACTGGAACGACCCCGACTTCCTGCTCGCCGGGGACCCCGGCCTGACCGCCGACGAGGCGCGCAGCCAAGTGGCGCTCTGGTCGATGATGGCCGCCCCGCTGATCCTCTCCTCCGACGTCGCGGCCCTCACCCCGGCCGGGCGCTCCGCCCTCGGCAACGCCGGCCTCATCGCCGTCGACCAGGACCGGCTCGGACGCCAGGCCGCTGTGGTCGCCTCCGACGGCACCACCGAGGTGCTGGCCCGCCCGCTCGCCGGTGGCGACCGCGCCGTGGCCGTGCTGAACCGCTCCGCCTCGGCGCGCACCGTGTCCACGAGCCTCGCCTCGGTCGGCCTGCCCGGCTGCCGGGTGAGCGCCAAGAACCTGTGGAGCGGGGCGAGTTCGACCACGTCGTCGGCGCTCACGTCGACCGTTCCCGCCCACGGCACCGCGATCTGGCGGCTCACCCCGGGCGGCGGCTGCGCCCCGGCCGTGCCCACCGGTCAGCTCACCGGCAACGGCGCCAACTGCGCGGACGTGTCCGGCGGCGGCTCCGGGAACGGCACACCGGTGACCCTCCATCCCTGCACCGGCAACGCTAACCAGCGCTGGACCCTGGCCGACGACGCCACCGTACGCACCCTCGGCAAGTGCCTGACCGCGAGCGGCTCGGTCGGCGGCGCGGCCGTCCTGGCCTCCTGCACGGGTGCCGACGCCCAGCGGTGGACGCCCGACGCGGACGGCGCGCTGGTCAACGCCGGCTCGGGGCTCTGCCTCGATGTGTACGGCGGCGGCACCGCACCCGGCACCAAGCTCGACACCTGGACCTGCGGCGCCCGCCAGGCCAACCAGACCTGGGCGCTGCCCGTGTGAGGCGGGTCAGCCCGTCGGGGCGAGCTCCTGGCGCACGCTGATGGCATCGACGCGCAGGGTGACCGCTGCGGTGTCCTCGGCGCCGAGCGACAGGAGTGCCGCCCGGTCCGCGCCCACGGTCACCTCGACGCGGAAGGCGACCAGATAGAGGTGGCCTGCGGTCTCCTCGTCCTGGAGCGCGAAGAGCAGGTTGTAGAAGTAGCGGGTGCCGTCGGCGCCGTCCCGGAAGGTGAGGTGGGCCGCGCCCTCCTGGTCGCCGAGACCGAGAAAGACCCCGGCGAGCGCGGCGTCCGTACGCTCCCAGAACGCGCTGTTCGCGAACGGCTCGACCAGCGCCTGACGCACGGCTTGCTTCAGGGTGAGCACCATGACCTGGATCGGAGCGGTCTCCTGGAGACCGAAGCCAGGGATGATCTTGACGAGGGTGCTGGCCGGCAGGGCGCGCGCGGCTGTGCGCACGGCTCCGAAGTCGAAGTCCCCGGTCGCCGGGGCGATCGCCTCCTGGAGCGCGGCCTCGGCGGCGCGCACCTGGTCGTGGGCGTCCTGGCCGACTTCGACGACCGTCTTGAACGCGGCCCTTGTGGTGGTGGCCCGGTCAACCATGGCTGCTCCCGAGGAGGTTGGAAGTGATCACTTGCCGACGCGCCAGTATGCCCAAGCGGTCGAGAAGCGGCGGAGTGGTCTCACATTCCGTACGCACTGTGCCGCGCGTGTTCCGTCGCGCTCGCGATGTGGCGGAGTGTGACCGAAAAGGGCCCCTCTGACCTGCATGGACCACGGAAAGTGACACCCGTCACTTCGGGTGATTATTTCGGCATGGTCCCCGCGCGGCCGGGCAGGGGCGCAGGTGGCCCTGGACCAGAACCCATCGGAGGACCCGAACCATGCCCGAGCTTTTCATCGACGGTCAGTGGAGCGCAGCCGTCGACGGGCGGACCCGTGAGATCCGGTGTCCCGCCGACAGCACCCTCGTCGCCACCGTCGACGAGGCGGGACCCAAGGACACCGAGCGCGCCATCGCCGCGGCCCGAGCCGCCTTCGACCACGGACCGTGGCCGAGGACGGCCCCGGCCGAGCGCGGCGCGCTGCTCCTTCGCGTCGCCGACCTGCTCGTACGCGACAAGGAACTCCTCGCGCGCGCCGAGTCCTTGGACACCGGCAAGCGGATCGTCGAGTCCCGCTACGACATGGACGACATCGCGAACTGCTTCCGCTACTTCGCCACGCTCGTCGCCGCCGAGGGCGCGGGCCGGGTCGTCGACACCGGCAACCCGGTCGTCGACAGCCGCGTCGTCCACGAGCCGGTCGGTGTCTGCGGCCTGATCACGCCGTGGAACTACCCGCTGCTGCAGACCGCCTGGAAGGTCGCCCCGGCCATCGGCGCGGGCAACACCTTCGTGCTCAAGCCGAGCGAGCTGACCCCGCACACCGCCATCCACCTCATGAAGCTCCTGACGGAGGCGGGTCTGCCGGCGGGCGTCGCCAACCTGGTGCTCGGCGCCGGCGCCGAAGCGGGCGCACCGCTCGCCGAGCACCCCGACGTCGACCTGGTCTCCTTCACCGGCGGGCTCGTCACCGGGCGGCGCATCATGGCGGCCGCCGCGCCCACCGTGAAGAAGACGGCACTCGAACTGGGCGGCAAGAACCCCAACGTCGTCTTCGCCGACGTCGCGGCCACCGAGGAGAGCTTCGACGCAGCCGTCGACAACGCGCTCACCGCCGTGTTTCTGCACTCCGGGCAGGTCTGCTCGGCCGGCACCCGGCTCCTGGTCGAGGACGCGCTGCACGACCGGTTCGTCGACGAACTGGTGCGCCGCGCCGGGCTGATCCGGCTCGGCGGCCCCTTCGACGAGCGCGCCGAGACCGGCCCGCTGATCTCCGCCGCCCACCGCGACAAGGTGGAGGCGTACGTGGCCGCAGGAATCGCCGAGGGCGCCGTGCTGCGCTGCGGCGGCGAGCGCCCCAACTCCGGTGATCTGGAAGGCGGTTACTACTACCCGCCGACCATCCTGGACGCGTGCCGGGCGGACATGAGCGTAGTGCGGGACGAGTCCTTCGGGCCGGTCCTGACCGTCGAACGCTTCACCGGCGAGGACCAGGCCGTGCGCCTGGCCAACGACACCGTCTACGGCCTGGCCGGCGCGGTGTGGACCACCGACGAGGCCAGGGCCCGTCGCGTGGCGGCCGGGCTCCGGCTCGGCACCGTATGGATCAACGACTTCCACCCGTACGTCCCGCAGGCCGAATGGGGCGGCTACAAGCAGTCCGGGACCGGGCGCGAGCTCGGGCCGGCGGGTCTGGCCGAGTACCAGGAGACCAAGCACATCTGGCGCAACACCGCCCCCGCACCCCAGGGGTGGTTCGAGAGCTGACCCGCTGAACCCCGGCCGGCCGCACCCCCGCGGCCGGCCACCACACCGTGCCCCCCTCCTCCATCCCTGCCTACTTGGAGTCTGGTCATGAGCATGACGAAGGATGACGACGATCTCCGCGAGTTCGGTTACAGACCCGAACTCAAGCGCACCCTCGGCAACTTCCACACCTTCGCCGCGGGCATCAGCTACATCTCGATCCTCACCGGCACCTTCCAGCTGTTCTACTTCGGTTTCGGCTTCGGCGGCCCCGCCTACTGGTGGTCCTGGCCCCTGGTCTTCGTCGGCCAGCTGATGGTCGCCCTCTGCTTCGCCGAACTCGCCGCCAAGTACCCGGTCGCGGGCTCGGTCTACAACTGGGCCAAGAAGCTCGGCGGCCCGCACGTCGGCTGGCTGGCCGGCTGGATGATGCTCATAGCGTCCATCGTGTCGATCGCCGCCGTCGCGCTCGCCTACCAGGCGACCCTGCCGCAGATCTCCAAGGTGTTCCAGTTGGTCGGCGACGGCACCGGCACCTACGACGTCGCCACCAACGCCGTCATCCTCGCCGCGGTCCTGATCCTCTTCACCACTCTGGTCAACGCGTTCGGCGTCAAGCTGATGGCGCGCATCAACACGGCCGGCGTCTTCCTCGAACTCGTCGCCACCGTCGTCCTGATCGTCCTGTTCGCCGTCCACGTGGTACGCGGCCCGAGCGTCGTGCTCGACACCCACGGCCACGGCGGCCACGGCAGCTTCGGTTACATGGGCGCCTTCCTCACCGCCGCCCTCGCCTCCGCCTACGTCATGTACGGCTTCGACACCGCGGCCTCGCTCGGCGAGGAGTCCGTCGACCCGTCCCGCAACGCGCCCCGCGCGATCCTGCGCGCGCTGCTCGCCTCGTTCGTGCTCGGCGGCCTGATCCTCATCCTCGCCCTGATGAGCGTCTCCAGCCTCGACGGCAAGGGCATCACCAGCGACGGTTTGCAGTACGTGGTGCTCGACGTGCTCGGCGACACCGGCGGCAAGTTGATGCTCTGGTGCGTCCTGATCGCGGTCACCGTGTGCGCGCTCGCCGTGCACACCGCGGCCATCCGGCTCGCGTTCGCGATGTCCCGGGACACCAACCTGCCCGCCGCGTCCCTGATGGCGAAGGTCAGCCCGCGTTTCCAGACCCCGGTACTGCCCGCCGTCGTCATCGGCGTACTGGCCCTCGCGATCCTCCTGGTGAACATCCGCCAGCCGCAGATCTTCTCGGTGGTCACCAGCATCGGCATCATCATGATCTACGTCGCCTACCTCCTGGTCACCCTGCCCATGCTGATCGCCCGGCTGCGCGGCAAGTGGACGCCGGCAGGCGACGGCAAGTTCACCCTCGGCCGCTGGGGCCTGCCGGTGAACATCGTCGGTGTGCTGTGGGGTGCCGCGATGACCATCAACCTGGCCTGGCCGCGCGCCGAGGTCTACAACGCCACCGCGCCGTACCACTGGTACCTGCGCTGGGGTGCCTTCCTCTTCGTAGGAGCCGTCCTGCTCGGCGGCTTCGCCTACTACTGGTTCGTCCAGCGCCACAAGACCGGCGTCCTGGCGAGCCACGCCGCATCCGACAACGAAAGCGAGACGCAGCCCGATGCCCACGCAGCCCACACAGCCCTCTGAATCACCTGTCCCCGCCGAGGAGTTCGACTACGTCGTGGTCGGCGGCGGCACGGCGGGCAACGTGGTCGCGGCCCGGCTCAGCGAGGACCCCTCGGTCACCGTGTGCGTCCTGGAGGCCGGACCCTCCGACGTCGGCGACGACAACGTCCTCAAGCTCGACCGCTGGATGGGCCTGCTCGAATCCGGCTATGACTGGGACTACCCGGTCGAGCCGCAGTCCCACGGCAACAGCTTCATGCGCCACGCCCGCGCGAAGGTGCTCGGCGGCTGCTCCTCGCACAACTCGTGCATCGCGTTCTGGGCACCGGCCGAGGACCTCGATGCCTGGGAAGCGGCGGGCTGTTCGGGTTGGGGAGCGGCCGACATCTTCCCGCTGTACCAGCGCCTTGAGACCAACGACGCACCCGGCGACCACCATGGCCGCAGCGGCCCGGTGAAGATCCGCAACGTCAAGTCGGCCGACCCGTGCGGCGCGGCCCTCCTGGAGGCCTGTGCCCAACAGGGCATCCCCACCACGCAGTTCAACGACAACAAGACCGTGGTCCGGGGCGCCAACTGGTTCCAGATCAACTCCGACGAGAACAACACCCGCCAGTCGTCGTCGGTGGCCTACCTCCACCCCGTCATGGACAAGCGCCCCAACCTCGTGGTGCGCACCGGGGTCCGCGCCAAGAAGCTCGTCATCGACGGCAACCGCCGCTGCACCGGCGCCGAATACCTCGACCCGGACCTCATCCACACCCGTACGGTCACCGCGCGGCGCGAGGTCATCGTCTCCTGCGGCTCGATCGACACCCCCAAGCTGCTCATGCTGTCCGGCATCGGCCCCGCCGCCCATCTGCGCGAGGTCGGCGTAGACGTCCTGGTCGACGCCCCGGGCGTCGGCGAGAACCTCCAGGACCACCCCGAGGGTGTCATCATGTGGGAGGCCAAGCAGCCCATGACGACGGCCTCCACCCAGTGGTGGGAGATCGGCATCTTCGCCGACACCCAACCCGGCCTGGAACGTCCCGACTTGATGTTCCACTACGGCCAGGTGCCGTTCGACATGAACACCGCGCGCTACGGCTACCCGACCACCGAGAACGCGTTCTGCCTCACGCCCAATGTGACGCAGGCCAAGTCGCGCGGCACCGTGCGGCTGCGCACCCGCGACTACCGCGACAAGCCGATGGTCGACCCGCGCTACTTCACGCACGAGCACGACGAGCGGGTCATGACGTACGGCCTGAAGCTGGCCCGCGAGATCGCCGCCCAGCCCGCGCTGAGCGGCTGGGCGGGCGCCGAACTGGCCCCGGGTCCGGACGTCCGTACCGACGACGAGCTGCTCGACTACATCCGCAAGACCCACAACACCGTCTACCACCCCGCCTCGACGGTGAAGATGGGCGCCGACGACGACGTCATGGCGCCCGTCGACGCGCGCCTGCGGGTCAAGGGCATCGACGGCCTTCGGGTCTGCGACGGCTCGGTCATGCCGGACCTCGTCACCGTCAACCCGTGCATCACCACGATGGCGATCGGCGAGAAGTGCGCCGACCTGCTGAAGGCCGACGCACGCTGACCCCGTGCCGACCGGTTCCGGGCCGCCCGTAGGGGCCCGGAGCCGGCCCTAGGCCGGCGGAAGCAGCGGGCCGCAGTCCCACTGCTGGAAGATCAGCCGGGTCTCCACCCGCGCCACCTCGGGCCGCGAGGTGAACTCGTCCAGGACGAGCCGCTGAAGGTCGGCGGTGTCGGCGACGGTCACATGCACCAGATAGTCGTCGGGCCCGGTCAGGTGGAACAGCGACCGCGACTCCGGCAGCGCCCTGACCCGCTCCACGAACGGCCCGATCAGATCGCGCCGGTGCGGGCGCACCTGCACGGACAGGAGGGCCTGGAGGCCGCGCCCCAGCTTCGCCGGATCGACGCGCAGCTGATAGCCGAGGATCACACCGGAGCGGCGCAGCCGCGCCACGCGGTCCAGGCAGGTGGAGGGAGCCACCCCCACCTCGGCGGCCAGATCGCGGTAGGTCGTGCGGGCATCGTTCTGCAGGAGGCGCAGAATGTGCAGATCCACCGGGTCCAGTACGACGGATTCGGCCATGGCCCGAACGTAACACGGAGTGCGGCGCCGGGAGCCCGGTCACTGTTCACAGTGGGCCCATGGACGCCGACACCACACCTGTGGACGCCAGAGCCGTGGACACCCTCGCCGTGCACGCAGGCCGCGAAGACCTCGCCGGCCTCGGTCTGCACGCCCCGCCGATCGACCTGTCCACCACCTACCCCTCGTACGACAGCAGGGGTGAGGCAGCCAGGATCGACGCCTTCGCCGCCACCGGCGAGGCCCCCGAGGGGCCGCCGGTCTACGGCAGGCTCGGCAACCCGACCGTCGCCCGCTTCGAGTCGGCGCTCGCCACGCTGGAGGGCACCGAGTCCGCCGTCGCCTTCGCC
Organism: Streptomyces sp. NPDC048361; assembly: GCF_040651795.1. NCBI lineage: Bacteria > Bacillati > Actinomycetota > Actinomycetes > Kitasatosporales > Streptomycetaceae > Streptomyces > Streptomyces sp. NPDC048361. The sequence continues at coordinate 24,045 of NZ_JBEZKW010000059.1, read as the reverse complement.
AGCGGCATGGCCGCGCTCTCCGCGGTCCTGCTCGCGCAGCACGCCACGGGCCGGCGCCACGTCGTGGCCGTACGCCCCCTGTACGGGTGCAGCGACCACCTCCTGACGGCGGGGCTGCTCGGCACCGAGGTCACCTGGGCCGACCCCGAGGGTGTCGCGGACGCGATACGAGCCGACACCGCCCTCGTCATGGTGGAGAGCCCCGCGAACCCCACCCTCGCCGAGGTGGACCTGGAGGCACTCGCCGAGGCCTGCGGGACGGTGCCGCTCCTCGTCGACAACACCTTCGCCACGCCCGTGCTCCAGCGTCCGGTCCTCAGCGGCGCCCGCCTGGTCCTGCACAGCGCGACCAAGTACCTCGGCGGCCACGGCGACGTCCTCGGGGGAGTCGTCGCCTGCGACGAGGCCTTCGCCCGACGGCTGCGCCAGATCCGCTTCGCCACCGGCGGCGTCCTGCACCCGCTCGCCGGCTATCTGCTTCTGCGGGGTCTGTCGACCCTGCCCGTCCGGGTGCGGGCCGCCTCGGCGACCGCCGCCGAACTCGTGGCGCGCCTGACCGCCGATCCCCGGGTGCTGCGCGTCCACTACCCGAAGGTGGGCGGCGCCATGATCGCCTTCGAGACACTCACCGACCCGCACGAGGTGATCGCCGGGGTACGCCTGATCACCCCCGCGGTCAGCCTCGGCAGCGTCGACACCCTCATCCAGCACCCCGCCTCGATCAGCCACCGCATCGTGCCCGAGGACGACCGCACCTCCTCGGGCGTCAGCGAGCGGCTCCTTCGCATGTCGGTGGGGCTCGAAGGCGTCGAGGACCTGTGGCGCGACCTGGACCGGGCGCTCGGCGATTCGCTCGCAACGCCCGTACCCGTCGAGGGCGTTCGAGTCCTGTACCCGACCACGGAGGCGGAACTCGCCGACGCGTGAGGCGGGGCGCCGCACGCGCCCGGGCGAGCTCGGGGGCTTGAGGGGGCGCCTCAGCCGTTCGTCTTGTTCCGGGTGAACTCGTCCTTGCCGAACCCGGTCCAACTGACCTCCAGCTTGGCCCCGTTGAGCCTTGCCGTACCCCGGGTGCGGCTGGTGTTGCCGTCCTTGCAGGTGAGATGCAGCGTCGCCGTACCGGCGGCGCTGCTCGTCGTTCCGCTGCACTGGTGCTCGCCGAGCACGGCCGCGTTCCTGCCCTTGATGACCAGCGCGACGGGCTTGTTCTGGGTCACCGCCACCCAGTTGCCGTCGAGAGCGCCGGCCGCCGGAGCGTTCTTGCCGGGCGTGCCGTTCCCCTTGCTGCCAGGGGGAGTTGAGGCACCCGGGACGGAGGGTGTCGCGGCGGACGGCGTGCCGTTCGTCGCCGGGACCCCGCCCGACACACCGGCCGACGGGCCGCCGGACGGCTTGTCCGACGCCTTGTCCGCGCCGCTGCTGCACCCCCCGGCGAGAAGAGCGGCGGCCAGCCCCACGGAGGCGAGGCCGGTGGTACGCAAGAACCTGTGCACTGCTGATCGTCCCCTTGCTCCGCGTTTTCCGGACGCGTCAAGCTACCAGCCGACGGGGGCGCGCACCGGAACTTCTTCGGTACCCGAACTCTTGACGGGCTCGCCGTGCCCTCCTAACTTCACACCTTGAAGAAAGGCGTGAACAACACGCGTCGCCCAGGACGCCGTCGCGTCTCGCACACCTCGTAACTCCTCCTGTACACCCCCCCACTTACTCCGTGCATGCCGCGGTACTGGAGAGACGTATGAGAATTCCGGGAACCCCCGCAAGGCCCCCGCACCGCAGAGCCCGGTCGGCCCGATCGCCCCGGCCGTCCCGTCCCACCCCGCTCCTCGCCCTGGGCGCGCTCCTCGCCTCCCTGGTCTCGGCGACCGCCCTCGCCCCCACGGCGCAGGCCGCCGCCCCGCCCACCGGCTGGGTCACCGTGGCCGCCGGGAACAGCGGCAAATGCGTCGACGCGGCGGCCGCGGGCACCGCGGACGGCACGGCCGTCCAGCAGTACGCATGCAACGCGAGCGCCGCGCAGCAGTGGCAGTTCCAGGCGACGGGCGACGGATACGTCCGCGTCGGCAACCGCAACGACGCGACCAAGGTGTGGGACGTCAGCGACGTCTCCACCGCCGACTCCGCGCCGGTGCAGCTCTGGACGTACGGCGGCGGAGCCAACCAGCAGTGGCTGCCCGTCCAGGAGGCCGCCGGCACCTACCACTTCGTGAACCGCAACAGCGGCAAGTGCCTGGACGTGCCGAGCGCCTCGACCGCGGACGGCGCCCGCATGCAGCAGTACACCTGCAACGGCAGCGCCGCCCAGTCGTTCGGTCTGGACGCGGCGGGCGGTCCCCAACCACCCGCGGGGACACCGGACTTCGGGCCCAACGTCACGGTCTTCGACCCGTCGATGCCGGCTTCCAGCATCCAGAGCAGACTGAACCAGGTCTTCGCCCAGCAGGAGAAGAACCAGTTCGGCGCGGAGCGCTACGCCCTGCTCTTCAAACCCGGCACCTACAGCGCCGACGCCAACGTCGGCTTCTACACCCAGGTCGCGGGGCTCGGCCTCACCCCGGACGACGTCACGATCAACGGCGCCGTGCACGCCGAGGCCGACTGGTTCCAGGGCAACGCCACCCAGAACTTCTGGCGCTCCGCCGAGAACCTCTCCGTCAACCCCACCGGCGGCAGTGACCGTTGGGCCGTCTCCCAGGCCGCCCCCTACCGGCGTATGCACATACGCGGTGACCTCCAGCTCGACGACGGCGGCTGGTCGAGCGGCGGCTTCATCGCCGACTCGAAGATCGACGGCCAGGTCCGTTCGGGCTCGCAGCAGCAGTGGCTCTCACGCAACACCCAGTGGGGAAGCTGGAGCGGCTCCAACTGGAACATGGTGTTCGTCGGCGACGTCAACGCCCCCGCGGGCACCTTCCCCAACCCGCCGTACACCACGGTCGCGCAGTCACCCGTGACCCGGGAGAAGCCCTTCCTGTACGTGGACGGCGCGGGCGCGTACAAGGCGTTCGTGCCGTCGGTGCGGACCAACACCCAAGGGACGACCTGGTCGGGCGGCAACCAGAGTGGCTCCTCACTCGGGATCGACACCTTCTTCATCGTGAAGCCGGGCGCCACCGCGACCGACATCAACCGAGCGCTCGCCGAGGGCAAGAACCTCCTGTTCACGCCGGGTGTCTACCACCTCGACCAGACCTTGAACGTGAACCGGGCCGACACCGTCGTGCTGGGACTCGGCCTCGCCACGCTCGTCCCCGACCACGGCATCACCGCGATGAACGTGGCCGACGTCGACGGGGTGAACCTGGCAGGCCTGCTCATCGACGCGGGCACCACCAACTCTGAGACCCTGATGCGGATCGGCCAGAGCGGGGCCAGCGCCCGGCACGGCGCCGACCCCACCTCGCTGCACGACGTGTTCTTCCGCATCGGCGGCGCGGGGGTGGGCAAGGCGACCCAGAGCCTCGTCATCAACAGCTCGGACGTCATCGGCGACCACATGTGGCTATGGCGCGCCGACCATGGCAGCGGTGTCGGCTGGACCAGCAACACCGCCGCCAACGGCCTGATCGTCAACGGCAGCGCCGTCACCCTGTACGGCCTCTTCGTCGAGCACTACCAGCAGCACCAGGTCATCTGGAACGGCAACGGCGGCCGCACCTACTTCTTCCAGAACGAGATGCCCTACGACCCGCCGGATCAGGGCTCCTGGATGAACGGCCCGACGCGCGGCTACGACGCCTACAAGGTCGCGGCCGGCGTGACCAGTCACGAAGCGTGGGGCCTCGGCAGCTACTGCTACTTCAGCGCGAATCCCTCCGTGGTGGCCGACCACGCCTTCGAAGCCCCCACCGCGCCCGGGACCCGCTTCCACGACATGGTGACGGTCTCCCTCGGCGGCACCGGAACCATCAGCCATGTCATCAACACCAAGGGCGGGCCCTCCAATTCGGCGAGCAACGTCGCCGATCTCGTCGCAGGGCCGTAGGTCATCTCGTGGAAGTCACCCCCGGTCAGTCATCGAGGGTGATCCGCAGCGCCACGGTGCCGCTGGTGCCGCGCCTCACCCTGCTGCCCAGCAGGGTGAGCCGGCCGAGTACCCCGTACTTGCGGGCGAGCAGCGTCCGGCAGGCGGCCGTGGTGGCGGCGTCGCAGATCACCGCGGTCGCCGGGTGCGGCTCGCCCGTCGGGTTGCCGCGTACGTCGCACGGCCCGACCAGCACCCCGGGCCGGTTGCGTACGCGCTTGACCTTCCAGGAGTCCGTGACCGTCCACACCATCAGGGCGTCACCGTCCCTGACCACCCACACGGGGGTCGGGACACCCGTGCCGTCCTTCTTGTACGTCGTGACGAGCAGGTACGTGCCGGCGCCGAGCCGGTCCAGGACATCGGCACTCATGACGCCGGCCTTCCTTCGGGGTCGCGAAGCGTGAAAGGCCTTTGTAGCAGGTGTGCGGCGGCGGAAAACCAGCGCCGGCGACCGGCCATCCAAGGCACTCTGTGACCGGAAGGCGACTTGACCCCCTCGCGCCCCACTGATTGCCCACCGCAGGGCGCCCCGCGCTGCGACGATGGGAGGGACCCTTACCGTGATGACAGGAGCGGACCCTTGGCGACCAGCTCGAACCGGCCGACCGGCCCCACCGACCAGTTCACGCCCTCCCCGCTGAACCAGTTGCTCTACGGCCACATCCACTCGGCCGCGGTCAGGGCCGTGGCCGAGCACCGCATCGCCGACCAGCTCGCCGACGGGCCCCGTACCGCCGAACGGCTCGCCGCCGACAGCGGGCTGCACGCCGGTACGCTCCGGCGGGTCCTGCGGCTGCTCGCGATGCACGGGCTGTTCACCCAGGACGAGCAGGGCGCCTTCGGGCTCACCGAGGCGGGCCAGGCGCTGCGCACCGACGTACGCGGCTCGCAGCGCACGGCGGCGCTGCTGCTCACGGACGAGATGTTCCGCCGGGCCGCCGATGGGATCCCGGACGCCGTGCGGACCGGCAAGACGTCCTTCGAAGCCGCCTACCAGGTCTCGTTCTTCGATCACCTGGCCGTCTCGCCCGAGCAGCGCGACCTCTTCGACTCGGGGATGGCCTCGATGTCGGGCCGCACCGACGACCTCATCGTGGAGAGCTATCCCTTTCCCGCCGCCGGCACCGTGGTCGACGTCGGCGGTGGCCGCGGCGGCTTCCTGCACACCGTCCTGCGCCGTCAACCGGCCCTGACGGGAATCTTGTTCGACCTGCCCGACACCGTGTCCGACCACCTCCTGGACACCGAGGAGGTGAAGGGGCGCTGGAGCGTGCACGGCGGCGACTTCTTCTCCGCCGTGCCCCAGGGCGGCGACCTCTATCTGCTCAAGCGCATCCTGCACGACTGGAGCGACGAGGAATGTCTGCGGATCCTGGCGGCGATCCGCGGAGCGGTGACGCCGGGCACGCGGCTCCTCGTGGTCGACTCCGTACTGCCGGACAACGGGGAGCCGCACCCGGCGGTGGAGCTGGACATCGTCATGATGATGCTGGTGACCGGAAGGGAGCGTACGGCCAAGGAGTTCGAGGAGCTGTTCTCCCGGTCCGGGTTCCGCCTGAACCGCGTCCTGCCCACGCCGTCCCTGCCCTCGATCCTGGAGGCGGAAGCCGTGTGACAGGCCCCGGCCGTGCCGTCGTGCTCAGAGGCTCGCGACGAGATTGCGCAGGAACAGGGCGACGAGCGAGGCGACGGCGAGGATGACGATCCAGGAGACGAAGCCGGTGTGCCGGTTCGTGCGCGCGGCCTGCCCGGAGCGCCGGGCCGTCCGTGTCCGCTGCGTCCCGTCCGGGTTCTTCGCCTTCCTCGCACGGCCGGATCGCGGCTGTCTCGGGGGCCGGCCGCCCGCGTGGGGGGCCGTTCCCGCGGCGGTGTCGGCGAGCAACCTGCGGCACACCAGGGCCAGTTCGCCCATGCCGAGGGTGAGACTGGCCACCGCTTCTGAGCGGGCCGGCGCCGTGGTGCCGCCGTCGAGGATGCGGCCCGCACGGATCAGCACCTGATCCTTGCCGCCGGTGGGGGAGAGGCTGATCCAGCGCTCCACATGGGCCCCGCGGATGACCACACTGCCCGACCGCTCGCGGTACACGGTGTGCTCCCGCCACAGCAGACCGGCCAACTCGCTTGCGGTGTCCCGCAGTTGCGTGCTCACGATTCCCCCCACATCCCCATGTGTTCGAACAAGCATCGCACTCTAGCGGGAGCGGTGGGTGGTGCGCGAACCGGTCTCACGCACCTCTCACTCACCCGGCGGGCTCGACTTCGAGGTAGTGATGGCGGCGCGGCCCCCGGTACTCAAGTGCCACCCATCCGAGGGGCCGCAGTGCGCCGGCGCACCGCCTGAGCGATGCGTTCGCGGCGTACTCGGCGCCGCTGCCGGGCGGACCGAGCCACTCCACGCGGACGCTGCCCGGACTTTCGGCGGCGCTGACGCGGTAGCCGGTGGCGCTGCGGCCGCCCGCGCCGTCGACGGCTGAGGGCTCGATCCCGGCGGCCTCCAGCGCGATGGCGATCGCCCGCACCGGCTGGAGCCGCTCCCACGGTGCCGGGGCCGAGGGGGAGGGCCCGTTCAGCATCCGGCGGATGAGCAGCAGCCCGTCGAACGCGGCCCGTGCGGCGGCCTCCCGGCCGGCGCCGCGCAGGGCGGGGCCGTCGCCCGTGGCCGGTTCGAACGGCCCCGTCGTATCACCCTCGGCCATCGCCCACCTCCTGACAGCTCAGCATGCTCGGCGCCCCCGCACCCCGTCGAGCGCGAGAGCGGGCGTTCACCGGCCGCCGGAGACGCGCAGGATCGCGCCGGTGGTGTACGAGGAGTCCGGTGAGAGCAGCCAGGCGACGGCGGCGGCGATCTCGGGGGCCTCGCCCGCGCGGCCCAGCGGGATGCCGGCGGCGGCCCGCGCCGGACGCTCCGGGTCGCCCATCGTGGCATGCATGTCGGTGTCGATGATGCCCGGCGCCACCGCGTTGACGCGGATGCCGTCCGGGCCGAGCTCCTTGGACAGGCCGATCGTCAGGGTGTCGGTCGCCGCCTTCGACGCGGCGTAGTGCACATAGTCGCCGGGGCTGCCCAGGGTGGCCGCGGCGGAGGAGATGTTGACGATGGCGCCGCCACCGAGCGCGGCCATGTCACGTGCGGCCCGCCGGCAGGACAGGAGATAGCCGAGGACGTTGACGTCCAGCACCCGGCGCAGATCCTCGGTGCGGGCATCGGCGAGCCGGCCGAGCGGACCGGTGACACCGGCGTTGTTGACAAGGCCGCTCACCGCGCCGAGGTCCGCGGCCGCGGTGTCGAACAGCCGCTCCACGTCGGCCTCTTGAGAGGTGTCGCACCGCACGGTCACACAGCGGGCCCCGGTCTCGCGCACCGAATCGGCGACCGCGTGCGCGGCGTCGTCGTTGCTGAGATACCCGAGGGCGATGTCGTGCCCGTCGGCCGCGAGCCGGAGGCAGGACGCCGCCCCGATGCCCCTGCTGCCCCCTGTGACGATGGTGACCGGACGTGCCACGTGCTGCCTCCCGCGCTTCCCGATATCGATGATCTTGCGACCTCAAGTCCTACCGCACGGACGGCGGAACGCGGCGGGTGCCCCCGCGCGTGATCACTCCCCGGCGCAGACCGCGCCGCCGCCGCCGTCGCCGCCGGACGCCGACGGCGTCTGTGCGGCGTCGAGGCCCTCGGTCAGGGTGGCCAGAAGGGTGCGCAGGGTGTGGAAGTCCTCGGGGGGGAGCTTGACGGCGTCCGCGATGTGGTGCGGCACTGCACGGGCGCGTTCGCGCAGCGCCGTGCCCCGGGCGGTGAGGCGGGTGGTGACGGAGCGCTCGTCCGTCCGGCTGCGCTGCCGTTCGACGTAGCCCGCCGATTCGAGGCGCTTGAGCAGCGGCGACAGGGTGCCCGAGTCGAGCCGCAGCTTCTCGCCGATGCTCTTGACGGGCAGCTCGCCGTGTTCCCAGAGCGTCAGCATCACCAAGTACTGCGGATAGGTCAGACCCAGGTCCTTCAGCAGCGTGCGGTAGACGCCGTTGAAGGCGCGTGATGCCGCGTGCAGCGAGAAGCAGAGCTGGAGGTCGAGCCGCAAATAGTCCTCGTCGTCGTGCGGGCGGGCGGAGGGCGTGGTCACCATGCACCCAGGCTAACACCGCGCGATTTAGTTGTGTGCAACTTAATTGCGTGCAATAGTTGTTTCCGGGCAGCCGAGGCTTCCTCGTACGGAGCTATACCGACTCCGTACGGCCGGACACGAGAGGAACCGATTCCCATGGACGCGCTCTACACCGCAGTGGCGACCGCCAACGGCCGCGAGGGCCGTACCGTCAGCTCCGACGGCCGGCTCGACCTGCCGCTCGCCTTCCCGCCGGCTCTCGGCGGCAACGGCGAGGGCACCAATCCCGAGCAGCTCTTCGCCGCCGGATACGCGGCCTGCTTCGCCAGCGCCATGGGCTCCGTCGCCCGCCAGCTGAAGCTCGACGTCAAGGACGTCTCGGTGACCGCCGAGGTCGGCATCGGCAAGGACCCCGCCGACGGCGGCTTCGGCATCGGCGTCGTCATGCGCGTCGAGCTCCCCGCCCACCTGGAGGGCGACAGCGGCGCCAAGCTGGTCGAGCTGACCCACGCGGCCTGCCCGTACTCGAAGGCGACCCGTGGCAACATCCCGTTCGAGATCGTCATCGAGTAGCGGCCCGGCCGCCCGGTTCAGACACGCTCGGCCGCCAGGCCTCGGTACCACGCGAGGGTGGCGTCGAGGGTGTCACCCATCGCGACGGGCTCGACGCCGAAGGCCGCCTCGAACGCGCCCGAGTGCATGATCTGCGGCTCGGTGTGCTGATAGAACATCTCGGCGTACGCGTCCACGAAGACCTGGTCGAACGGGCCGAAGGCGCGCAGCTCGGCGAGGGTGACGACCTTCAGCGCGCCGCCGATCCGGTCCTCGATCATCCCGAGCACCTCACGCGTGGTGAGGGTCGGCGCGGTGGGCAGGTGCCAGACGCGCCCGTCGCCCCGGGGGCTCTCACCGAGCGTGGCGAGCCCCGCGGCCACCGCGCGGATGTCGGTGTAGCTGTGGGGCAGGTCGATGTCGCCGAGGGTCAGCACTTCGCCGCCGGCCAGCGCCGCGGGGAAGACGGCACCGCCGAGGGTGGAGTTGAGGACGCCGGGCCCGACGAAGTCGGCGGAGCGGCCGAGCGCCACACGGGCGCGGCCCTCGCGGTGTGCGGCCAGGTACTTCTCGTCGAGCTCCGCACGCATCCTGCCCTTGAGGGTGGTGGCGCGCCACGGGGTGTCCTCGGTCATGACGTCGCCGTGGGTCTCGCCGTACGGGTAGAGCGTGTCCAGGACGACCAGGCGGGCCCCCTGCGCCTCCACGGCGCTCAGTACGGCCTCCTGGATCCGGGGCATCACCTCGACCTGGAGGTGATAGGCGACGTTCACGCAGTGGTGGACGACCCCCGCCCCCGCCACGGCCGCCGCGGCGCCCTCGGGGGTGCCGACATCGCCCCTCACCCGGTCGACGCCCGGTATGGCGGCGCCCGTTCCCGACCGGTCGACGAGGCGGACCGGGTGGCCGCGGTGGGCCAGTTCGGTGGCGAGCGCCGTGCCGGCCGGGCCCGCGCCGAGGACCACGTGCAGGGTGCTGTCGTTGTGCGTCATGTCGCTGCCCTTCATCGACCGGGGCGCCCTCGCGCCCGGCGCTGTTATGTGCCATGCCGTTAGTTAGAGACTGTAACGCTAGCGAACATCTCCCGCAAGGGTTGTCGGCTCTGTTGTCGTTACGCGGCGACGGGCGGCGAGTTGATGCCTGTGAGGCGAAGGGTTGCCGGCCCCTGCCCGCCGGCCCAGCACGACGAAGGGCGGCGAGCCCCTGCCCGCCGGCCCAGCACGACGAAGGGCGGCGAGCCCATGCCCACCGCCCAACTCGCTCTGTCCGCCGTCCACTTCGCGGGAAGTGGACGGCCCGTCTCACCCCGCGGGTGTGGCCGGCGGGGTCGTGGCATCGGCCTTGCCGGCCGACCGCGACGAGAGCGGGGCCGCGATGTCCTCCAGGGACTTGCCCTCCGCGTCGACCGCGAGGAACGCGGCCACCACACCGGCCGCCGTCATGAGTGCGGCACCGATGCTGAAGGCGAGGACGGCGTCGCCGACCACTCCGCTGGACGTCAGAGCCGAGAAGACCAGCGGCCCCGAAATGCCGCCCGCCGCCGTTCCGATGGCGTAGAAGAAGGCGATCGCCATCGCCCGCGTCTCCATCGGGAAGATCTCGCTCACCGTCAGATACGCCGAACTGGCACCCGCAGACGCGAAGAACAGCACCACACACCAGCACACCGTCATGGTGGTCGCGCTGAGCCACCCCTGCCCGAAGAGCCACGCGGTGACGAAGAGCAGCAGACCCGAGAGCACATAGGTCCCGGCGATCATCCTGCGGCGCCCGACGGTGTCGAAGAGCTTGCCGAGGAAGAGCGGGCCCAGGAAGTTGCCGAAGGCGATCACGGCGAAGAAGTAGCCGGTGGTTCCGCTCGACACGTCGAAGAACTTCACCAGGATCGAGCTGAACCCGAACGTGATCGCGTTGTAGAGGAACGCCTGACCGATGAAGAGGGAGAAGCCGAGCACCGCCCGTTTCGGGTACGCGCTGAACAGGGTCCGGGCGATCTCCAGGAAGCCCACACTGGTGCGCTGCTCGATGGTGATCGAACTCCCCGGCTCCGGCAGCCGTTCGCCCTTCTCCTCCTCCACCGTGTGCTCGACGTCGTCCAGCAGTTGTTCCGCCCCTTCCTCGCGGCCGTGGATGAACATCCACCGCGGGCTCTCCGGAACGTGCCGGCGCACCAGAAGGATGACGAGGCCGAGGACCACTCCCAGGGCGAAGGTGAGCCGCCAGCCGATGTTCTTCGGCAGGATGTCGGTGTTGAGGGCGAGGACGGAGAGCAGTGCGCCACCCATCGCACCCAGCCAGTAGCTTCCGTTGATGATGAGGTCCACCCGGCCGCGGTACTTGCTCGGGATCAGCTCGTCGATGGCGGAGTTGATGGCCGCGTACTCACCGCCGATGCCGAAGCCGGTGAGGAAGCGGAAGAGGAAGAACCACCACGCGGTGAAGGACAGCGCCGTCATGGCGGTCGCGGCGAGATAGACCGCGAGGGTGACGAGGAACAGCTTCTTGCGGCCGAACCGGTCGGTCAGCCAGCCGAAGAACAGCGCCCCGCAGCATGCGCCCGCCACATACAGCGCGGCGCCCAGGCCGGTGACCTGGGCGTCGGTGATGGAGAGGCCACTGCCGTCCTCGGAGAGCCGGCTCGCGATGTTCCCGACGACGGTGACTTCGAGGCCGTCCAGGATCCACACGGTGCCCAGGCCGATCACGATCATCCAGTGCCAGCGCGACCAGGGAAGCCGGTCCAGCCTGGCCGGCACGGAGGTCGTGATGGTTCGCCCCGGCCCGGGACCCTGCACCGTACCGCTCATGAACTGCCTCCTGCCGCCGCGATCCGAACCGCATCTGCCGGACGCGAGTACCCGGCGCGCGCCCCTCGTACTCCCCGCAGTCACCGGCCTCCGGCGGCCGTGCGCCTACGGGACCTCGCGCAGATACAGCGCGCCGCACGTGTGGCAGAACGGGTGGGCGCGTTCCGTCCCCCACGCCTCGTCGGGCAGTTCCTCCGCGCCCTCGGCCACCTCGCGTCCGCACATGGACTGTTGCTCCCCGCCGCGGACCATGTGCCATTCCTTGACCACGCCGTCGGGGAGCGGTTCGGCAACGATGTAGTGGCGCACGGCTGACTCTCCTCATCCGTCCCGGCCCGCGGCCACCTGCCAGGCCGCGGACGCCGGGCATGCCCCGGCTCCTCGACCCTGTCACCGCTGCCCCGCCCACGCATGCCGAACGCTCGCCGAAGGGGTCGGGACGCGGTACGGAAAGAGGGGGCCGCCGGCCCCCGGCGGGGAGGCCGGTGCTTACCTGCCGAAGGACAGGGCCGCGTGCTCCCTGTGGTCGGGCCGTGAGTTCTGTACCCGCTTGTTGAGCATGAACAGGCGTCCCCGCGCCCAGGCCAGTCGTGGTGCGAAGAAGGCGCGCTGGGCGTCGGCGGCCGCCACGGGGCTCTGCAGGAACACCTGCGGTGCGCCGCCGGCCGGGGCCAGGGTCGCGACCGCCGCCGGCAACCCGCGCCCCGCGTCGAGGTGGACCATCACCTTGCCGTCCTCGACGGCGAGCGGCCGTACATTACGGGCCTGCGCCGGGCTCGCGCGCCACTTCTCCTTGCCGGTGCCCAGGTCGACGGCGACGACCTGGGTGCCCTCGGCGTCCTTGGTCACGTCCGTCGCGGTGCCGTCGGCCGCGACGTACAGGGTCCCGGCGTCCGCCACCGCGCCGTAGCAGCTCTGAAGCTGGTCGACGCTCTGCCCGAATCCACTGCACACACTGAGGGTCTGGAACGCCGGCACGGTCTGGGAGCGGAGCTTGCCGTCGGCGGTGAAGGCGAAGATCTTCCAGGACTTGCCCTGGTTGGGAAGTGCGGTGACGACCAGGGGGTCCACCGAGAGGACCTGCCCGATGCGCCAGTCGTTCTCGTACTGGTAGCTCCACCGGGGCTTGCCCGTCGCCGGGTCGAGTTCTTGCAGCAGGTCTCCCGGGTGGTTGTCGGGGTTGCTTCCGTCGAAACAGAAGCTCGCGCTGATCAGCCGGGTTCCGCCCGCGAACGCCTGGGCGCTGCAACCACCGCTGCCCGTCAGGTCGTAGAGCTTGTGGCCGTCCGCGACGGAGTAGCCGCTCGCACCGCCGGATCCGGCGAGCGCGAGGGTGTCGCCGGAGATGGCCAGGTTGAGGGCGAGCGGCGAGCCGCCCGGGGGCGTTCCGTTCCTGACGACTTTCCAGCCCGCCTTGCCGGTGGCGAGGTCGATCTGTTGGAGGACCGTGCAGTGGGCCAGCTTGTTGTTGTTCTCCAACAGGGCGACGACCAGCTTGTTCTGCGCCGACGGGGCGTGCGGCACACCGCACAGGGGGGTGTCGAAGGTGACCTTCCACCGTTCCTTGCCGTCGGCCGCTCCGTACCCCGCGACCTCCTTGTACATCGCCCTCGCCACCACCTCGCCGACCGGCCATGGTCCGAACTGCTCGGCGCCCTGCTGCGTCAGTGACGTCTCGTTCTCGCGCAGCCAGACCGGAGCCTCACCCGCCGCGATGCCCGCGTTGGGGTCGTAGGCGCCACCGCCCGCACCCGTGCCCTTGCCGTCGCCCTGGTCGACGGAGGGGGAACCGGACGGCGCGGGGGACGCGGGGCCGTGCGCGAGCGGCTTCCCGTTCCCCGCGCCCCCGGTGAACGCGAACAGCACCCCGCCGCCGACCAGGACGAGCCCCGTCGCCAACGCGGCCAGGACGAGACCCGTCGTGCCCCTGAACCCGGCGCGCCGGCCGGGCGTTCCCGTGGCCGGGGGCCAGTGGGGGTCGGCCGGTCCGAAGGACCCCATGTCCCGCTCGGGACCGGGCAGTTCACGGGGATCGCGTGCGCTCATGTGATCAGTGTGGCGGCCGGGGCGCATACTGTGGAGTCCCTTTTCGGAAGCTGTGTCGGCCGAGACCCTGCCGGTCACCCGGGGGTGGACCCACGCCTGGCGGCCGGGGGTGCGCCTGCGCGGGGGGAGGCCGGGGTGCGCGCCCGCGCGGGGGAGGCCGGGGAGATCGCGCCGCTGCCGGCCCCCGGGCATGGCACTGCCGCCCCACGGTGCGCGGGGCGGCAGCGACGGGGTGGATCAGTGGCCGGCGGGGGCGTTCGCCGGGGTCACGTTGACGGCGGCCCAGGCCTTGTCGACCGTCTTGTACTCGGTGCTGGTCGCGCCGTACAGGTCGGCGGCGGCGCTGAGCGTCGCGGTGCGGGCGTCGTGGAAGTCGGTCGTGGAGACCATGTACCGGGTGAGTGCCCGGTAGAAGATCTGCGTGGCCTTGTCCCGGCCGATGCCGGTCACCGTCGAACCGTCGTACGTCGGTGAGTCGTAGGCCACGCCGTTGATGGTCTTCTGGCCGCTGCCCTCGGCCAGCAGGTAGTAGGCGTGCGAGGAGACGCCGGAACCGGCGTGGACCTCGGTGTCGTAGGACGCCTTCGACCAGTAGTCGATGGTGCCTTCGAGCTTGTCGAGGGACGGCTTGTCCAGGCGCCGCAGGAACTTCTGCTGGAGCCCGAGCTTCTCACCCATCAGGTAGTTGGGCGGGTTGTTGGGGTTGTTGGTGGCGAACTCGACGTTGCTGCCGAATATGTCGGCCAGCGACTCGTTGAGCGCGCCGGGCTCGCCGAACTGGTTGTCGTCGGCGTCGACGCGGGTCGGCTGGAGGTTCGCCGTCGCGTCCACCACGCCGTGGGTGAGCTCGTGGCCGGTGACGTCGAGGACGACCAGGGGCTGGGCGAAGGTCTGCCCGTCACCGTCGCCGTAGAGCATGCAGCCGCAGTCGGAGGACCAGAACGCGTTGCCGACCTTGTTGCCGAAGTGCACCAGGGCGTGGGCGCCTGCGCCGTCGTTCTTGATGCCGTTGCGGCCCAGGGTCCTCTTGTAGAAGTCGAGGGTGCTGGTGATCCCGTACTGCGCGTCGACGGCGACGGTGGCGCGGTTGCTGGTCTTGCCGGTGCCCCAGCGGTTGGTGGTGCTGGTGAACGCCTTGCCGCCGGAGAACTGGTCGAGTTCCTTGCCGCCGGCGTCCCGGGTCTCGGTCTGGCCGCGGTTCGGGTCCTGGAGGGTGAAGGCGCTCGGCGCGGTCTGGGTCGTGGTCAGCGGCACACTGCCGACGAAGAGGGACGCCCCGGTGCCGATGGCCGAGGCGGGGAAGCGGGACGCCGCGGGGCCGGTGGTGAGAGCGGGGGAGGGGAAGGTCAGCGACGGGCTGAGCTTCTGGCCGCTCTTGCGGAGCTTGTCCTGGACGGTGGGCGAGATGAAGGAGTCGCCGACCGGGGTGTTGCTGAGGACGGCGCCGGTGGCCGCGTCGAGGACCACGGTGCGGGCGCCCGACTCGGCGGTGGAGCTGTTGGTCACCTCGATCTGGTAGGCGAGCGCGGCGTGTCCGGCGCGGGCGTCCACCACGAGCCGGGCGGAGCCGGCGGTGCCCTTGGCGGTGGCGGCGGCCTTCGCCTGTGCCTGCGCGGCTGTCACCTTGGCGCTGGTGGTGGCCACGGCGACCGCCCCGCGCAGGGCGCGCGTCACGCCCGTGTAGGCGGATCTCTTGTCGAGGTGGATGACCAGGTCACCGCCGAGGACGGGGAGTCCGCGGTGCGCCCGGACGAAGCGGACGTGCTGCTTGCCGTCCGGGTCGACCAGGACGTCGGTGGCCTGAAGTGTGTCGTCCTTGCCGACCCCGGTGGCCGAGGCGTGGGCGACGGCGGCGGCGCGAGCCGCGTCGATCACCGGCTGGAAACGGGCGGTCGCGGCGGGGGCGGTGGCCCCCTGGGCGGTGGGAGCGGCGAAGGCCGTGGCCCCGCCTCCCGCCGTGATGGTGATGGCCGTGGTGACGGCCAGGGATATCGCCAGGCTGCGTATGTGGGGTGTACGCACGGTGGGGGGTCCTTAGAGGTGCGGGGGCGGTCGGCTCAACAACCACCCGTATCCACCGGTGCTGTTGTGCACCGTGGGGACCATGAGGTCCCGGCCGGAACCCTGCTATGCCTGGCATGAGCATGTAAAGGGGGATGATCGACTTTCTGTACTTCCGGAACCCAGAATTAACAATTGGTCCGGACTTCGATGGCCGGAAGGTGTCCAAACTCCCCATCCGTCGGCACAGATGAGCGATCGAACAGAAAGGTTGCTTCGCCGGCCCGGCTTTCTCGCGGAGTCCGGTGTACGGGCTCGCCCGGCCGAACGGATCGTGCCCGTACGTCCATTGCCGGCCGGAACCGGACGGAGTTCGCCCTTTTCAGGCGTACGCCCCGTCCGTCACGGAAAGGTAGGACCCGTGCCAACGGACGACGAAACGGCCGGGGGATTCGCAGCGGAGCTGCGGCGCCTGCGAGCCCTGCGCAAGGTGTCCCTCACGGGACTCGCCCGCTCGATCCACTACAGCAAGGGGTACCTCAGCAAGATCGAGAACGGCGGCAAACCACCCACCCTCGACGTCGCGCGCCGCTGCGACGACGTACTCGAAGCGCGGGGCGCGCTCGTGCGGCTGCTGCCCGAACCGGCGCCGGCGACCGTTCCCGCGGCCCGCACCGCACCGCACGGCCCCGCCGACACGGGTCTGTGCCCCTACCGCGGACTCGCCGCCTACGGGCCGCGGGACGCGGAGTGGTTCTACGGCCGTGAGAGTGCGACCGCGGAACTGACCGGCCGGCTCGCCGAACGCATGGGCCGCGGACCGCTCGCCGTGGTTGCCCCCTCGGGAGCCGGGAAGTCCTCGCTGCTCCAGGCCGGGCTGCTGCCCGCGCTGCGGCGCGGCGCGCTGCCCGTGCCGGGCTCGGACCAGTGGCCGGTCGTCGTGTGCACCCCGACCGCCCACCCACTCAAGGAACTCCTGCGCTGTGCCGCGGACGTACTCGGCGCCGGCGGCGCGGGGATCACCCCCGAGGCGCTCGTCGAACGCCCTGGCGTGCTGCTCGACGCCTCGGCGGCGCACGGCCGGGGCCGCGGACTCGTCCTGGTCGTCGACCAGTTCGAGGAGGTCTTCACCCTGTGCGAGAGCGACCGCGAGCGCCGCGAATTCGTCGCCGTCCTCCACGCCCTGGCCACCGCGCGGGACCCCGAGGGCTGCACGCCTCGGAATACCGGTGGTTCGGCGGCCGGGGGAGCTGAGGGCTGGGCCTCTCGCGCCGGCGAAGGCTTCCCGCCGCCTCGGGTCACCGACGGCCCCACCACTCGCCACACCGACAGCTCCACCGCCCACCACACCGACAGCTCCACCGCCCACCACACCGACAGCTCCACCGCCCGCGCCGCGGTCGTGATCGGTCTGCGCGCCGACTTCTGCGGCGGCTGCCTCGACCATCCCCGCCTCGTGGACGTCTTCACCCACGGCCTGTTCGCGCTCGGCCCCATGTCCGGTGCCCAGTTGCGTCAAGCCATCACAGGACCCGCCGAGCGAGCCGGCCTCACGCTCGAACCCGGCCTGGTGGAACTGCTGTTGAGGGACCTCGGCAACGACTCCGCCGCCTCCGCCGGCTCGCTGCCCCTGCTCGCCCACGCCCTGCTCGTCACCTGGCAGCAGCGCATCGGCCGGACCCTGACGGTGGCCGGGTACGAGACGACCGGAGGTATTCACGGAGCGGTCGCCCGCACCGCCGAGTCGGTGTACGGACGCCTCGACCCCGCCGAGCAGCTGACGGTGCGTCAACTCTTGGTCCGTCTCGTCCATGTCGCCGACGACACCGCTCAGACCCGCAGGCCCGTCGAACGCGAGGTGCTGCTGGGGCAGTTGACCGACCCCGACTCCGGCGCCCGTACCCTCGACGCGTTCGTGCGGGCCCGGCTCGTCACCGCGGACAGCGAAACGGTGGAGATCACCCACGAGGCGCTTCTGCACGCCTGGCCGCGGTTGCGCGGCTGGATCGACGCCGACCGCGCGGGCCTCGTCCTGCGCCAGCAGGTGTGCGACGCCGCGGACCAGTGGGCGCGGGCCGGCCGCGACCCGAGCCTGCTCTACCGCGGCACCCGCCTCGCAGCGGTACGCGAACGCGCGCACCGGGCCATTGGACGCGATCAACTCGGCCCATCCGAAAGGGAGTTCCTCGACGCCTGCGCGGCGGAGGAAGCGCGGGGCGTCCGCCAGGCACGGCGGCAGACCCGGATCCGCCGTGCTCTGCTCGCCACCCTCGTCGGCCTCCTCGCTCTCGCGGTGACGGCCGGTTCCCTCGCCTTCCAGCAGCGCCGGCGCGCCCTCGACCAGAGCCGCACCGCCCAGTCACAGGCCCTCGCCGTGCAGTCCGGCTCCCTCGCCGCCGGACAGCCCGAAGCATCCATGCTGCTCGCCGCCGACGCCTACCGCACCGACCACACCCCGCAGGCACGCGGCGCCCTGCTCAGCACGCAGGCGCAGTACTTCGACGGGCGGCTGCGCGGCCACGCAGGCCCCGTCAACTCCGTGGCGTTCAGCCCCGACGGGCACACCCTCGCATCCGCGAGCTCGGACGCCACCGTACGGCTCTGGAACACCACGGACCACCAGGTGACCGCCGTCCTGAGCGGCCACACCGGAGCCGTCACCGCGGTCGCCTACTCCGCCGACGGCAGCCGCCTCGCGACGGCCGGCGCCGACGGCACCGTACGCCTCTGGGACGCGGCCACCCACCGGACGACCGCGATCCTGCGAGGGCACCAAGGAGCCGTGCGTTCGGTGGCGTTCAGCCCCGACGGCCACACCCTCGCATCCGGCGGAACCGACCACACCGTACGCCTGTGGAACGTGCCCGACGGCACCGCACGCACCGTCCTCACCGGCCACGGCGACGCGGTGATGGCCGTCGCCTACAGTCCCGACGGGCGCAGCGTCGCCTCGGCGTCGATGGACCGGACCGTACGCCTCTGGGACGTGACGGGCGCCCGGCCGCCCCAGGTCCTCACCGGCCACAGCGACCAGGTGCTCGGCGTGGCGTTCAGCCCCGACGGCCACACCCTGGCATCCGGCGGCGCCGACCGCACCGTACGGCTGTGGGACCTGCCCGACGGCACGCCCCACGGTGTGCTGACCGGCCACAGCGACGACGTGAACGCCGTGGCCTTCACCCACGGAGGTGACACCGTCCTCAGCGCCAGCGGCGACGGCACCGTCAAACTGTGGGACGCCGTCAACCACCGTGTGGTCGCCACCCTGTCCGGCCACACCGACTATGTCCTCGCCATCGCCGCGGGACCCGGCGAACGCCTCGCCACCGGCGGGTTCGACCAGTCCGTCGTGATGTGGGACCCGGGCCGCTCGGCGCTCACCGCCCGGCCGTTCACCGAGGCGTGGCAGTCGGCGTTCTCCCCGGACGGCGCCCTGCTCGCCTCGGCGCAGGCGGACCGCACCGTACGGCTGTGGGACGTGGCCCGTCACCGGCTGCGCGCCACTCTCACCGGCCACGACGGCTCGGTGTTCGCCGTGGCCTTCTCGCCGGACGGCCACCTCATCGCCTCGGCGGGCGCCGATCGCACCGTGCGGCTCTGGGACGCCGCGACCGGCCGCCTCGAAGCGACCCTGACCGGCCATGACGGCTCGGTGTTCGCCGTGGCCTTCTCACCCGACGGGCGGCTCCTCGCCTCCGCGAGCGCCGACCGCACCGCCACCCTGTGGGACGTCGCGACCCGCCGCCCCTACGCCACGCTCGACGGCCACGAGGACTTCGTCAACACCGTCGCGTTCAGCCCCGACGGCCGCATCCTGGCCACCGGAAGCGACGACCTGACGGTCCGGCTGTGGGACGTACGCGATCCCGCCCGCGGGCCGCGCACGGTGCTGCGCGGCCACACGGGTTCAGTGCGCTCCGTGGCCTTCGCCCCCGACGGCCGCACCCTGGCCAGTGGCGCCAACGACGGCACCGTACGCCTGTGGGACCTCACGCACCGCGCCGCCGCCCGGACGCTCGCGGGCCACAGCGGCTCGGTGCGCGCGGTCGCCTTCAGCCCCGACGGCAGGACGCTCGCCTCCAGCGGCAGCGACCAGACGGTCCGGCTCTGGGACCCCGCACGCGCCGCGCACCTCGCCACGCTCAGCGGACACACCGGGGCCGTCTGGGGCGTCACCTTTGATCCCCGGCTGCCCGGCACGCTGGCGAGCAGCAGCAACGACGGCACCGTCCGGCTGTGGAACACCGATGTGCCGCGCCAACAGGCGCAGGTGTGCCGCCTGTTGGGCGACACGGGGCCGCAACGCTGGGCACGCCTGCTGCCCGACCTGCCCTTCCGACCCCTCTGCCCCGCCTCTGCCTAGGCGGCGCGGGCGGGGTGTTTCCCAGGTGTTTCCCGTTTCCCGTCGGCACAGGAGACGGTCACCTCCTCGACAGCGCCCCCCGGAACGGCACAGTCTCGAACCACCGCCGCAGACGCTCCCGTTCGGCACGGGAGCGCCCACTCGCGGCCCGCCGGGCGGCAGCCCGGCGCACGTACGGCACATCCTGCCGGGCGGCAGCCCGGCACACGTACGACGAACGGGGAAACCACATGCACCTCACCCTTGCCAGAGCCCGCCGCACGCTCGCCGCCGCCGGTCTCCTGGCGGCCTGCGCGGTCGTGCCGGCCGCGCACCTCTCGGCAGCCGCGCCGCACAGCACGGCGGTGGCGAGCCGCGCCGCGGCCGGCGGCTGCGACGTCCTCGCACCCGGCGCCTCCGCCGCCGCCGAGGCGGCCGTCCGGGCCGCCTGTTCACAGCTCGGCATCTGGTACACCTGGGGCGGCGGCCACGGGCCCCAACCCGGCGCCACCTACGGGCAGGTGGACCCCACCGACCCGGCAAGCGACCACGATCCGGAGCGCCGCGGATTCGACTGCTCGGGCCTGGTGCGGTACGCCTACGCCCAGGCCACCGGTCAGGACATCCTCGCCGGCACCGCCAACAGTCAGTACCACTCCTCGCACGTCACGGCCCGCTTCGGCGCCGGCCAGGGCACCGGACCGCTGCTGCCCGGCGATCTGATGGCGTGGGGCGGCGCCGATTCCATCCACCACATCGCCGTCTACCTGGGCGCGGGCAAGATGGTCGAGGCCCGCCAGTCCGGCACCCATGTCATGGTCAGCGACGTGCGCCTCGGCGGCGACTACAACGGTGCGGTACGCATCGGCGGATCCCCGGCGCAGGACGGGAACTTCTCCACCTGGGGCACCGACGTGTGGACGCACACCCAGCCGTCCACGACGAGCGCCCGTGTCAACAAGTTCGCCGGGCCGACCCGCGTGAAGATCGCCTGCCAGAAGCACGCCCAGCTCGTCGAGGCCGACGGCTACCGCAACGACGCCTGGTCCTATCTGCCCGACTACCAGGCATGGATCACCAACATCTACATCCAGGGGCCCGCCTGGCTCGACTCCGTCCCCACCTGCGCCTGAACCGTTCACCCCACACCGGTGTGGCCGGGCACGCCGCGCCGCACCGGAGAGCCCGGCACACCACCCCGCACCACACACACGAGGAGTTCGCAGTGAACGCACGTAAGAAGATCGCCCTGTTCCTCTCCGCCACCGCGCTGACGGCCGGCCTCACCGCGACGGGTCTGCCCGCCGCGGTCGCCGCGCCCGCCACGGCGGCACGGCCCGCCGCTGAGTGCGGGGTCCGCTCGGACGGCCGTCTGTACTGCGGCAACGCGGTCGGCGCGAAGGGCTATGCCGACCGCTCCTACCGCTCGGCCACCCGCGGCACCCTGACCACCGGGTTCAACTGGTTCGTGTGCTGGGGCCACGGCGACCCGCACCAGGGGGGCAACGACATCTGGTACTGGACGCAGCTCGACAACGGCGCCTGGGGCAACGTCCCGGCCGTCAGCGTGAAGACCGGCCAGGACCCGGCCCCGGGCCTGCGTCAGTGCTGATCGTTCCGTCACTTTGAGACCCCGGGCCGCCCGTCGAATCCCCCGACGGGTGGCTCGGTCATGTAGTCAACCGGCCCGCTGAAGAGGGTAGTTGGTCGGAACCGGTGGTGGATGTACTCCCCGAGGGAGCTTCCTCCCAAGGGACCTTCCCATCCCCAGGGAGCCATCCGTCGCGTCACGGCATGAGGAGGGAGCCCTACGGGCCGATCCCCTGCGCCGTGGCGAACAGGGAGGCGAGCCCCGCGTCGAAGCGTGCCGTGTACGAGACGTCGGCGAGAAAGCCGCCGCCCCGCTCGGCGCCGCCCAGCACCCCGACCACGATGCCCTCGCCCTCCCGCGCCGCGATCACCCACGGGCTGCCCGACACGCCGCTGGAGAACCCCGCACAGCGCGCCTGCCGGAAGCCGCCGTAGGCGGGCCCGGAATCCACCGTGCAGAGGCGCTGGCCCGGCCGGTTGTGCGGGTAGCCGACCAGGGTGACCCGGCCGAGGTCGGACGGCAGCCGCTCCGGGTGCGGCGGCACATGGAACGCCGAGCCCACCGCCTCCTGGACGCTCCGTCCGCCGACTCGCGCCACCCGCACGAACGCCCAGTCGTACGGCCAGTTCCCGGTGCCCCCGCGGGCCCCGGTGAAGCGAGGGTCCGGCAGCGCGGCGAGGACGGGCCAGCGGCCGTACGGAGCGAGGCCGTCGTGGTAGCCGGGTGCGAACGACGTGCCGTCGAGCGGCAGGCAGTGGGCCGCCGTGACCAGCAGATCCCCGTGCCGACTGTCCACCACGGCCCCCGTGCACGTCTTGTGGCCGCCGGGCCGCAGAAAGACCCCCACCACCGGATACGAACAGTCCGGGCGCACATCGTGCGGCTCGGGGCGGCGACGCTCAGCGGTACAACCCGCGGGCAGTTCCGGCCGCGACCTGCGGTACTCCGCACTGCCGGCCCCGGCGGGCGGCCCGCCGCGGGGACTCGCCGGACCCGCCGCCGGCGTCGGGGTGGCCGAGGGGCGGGCACGCACGGCCGGGGCCTCGTGCTCCGAGGCGGCGGGGGAGGACGGCGAGACCATCAGCGGGCCGGTCACCAGCAGGAGCACCGCGGCGCCGAGCAGCGCGCCGCGCACCCTCCCCGGCCGGCCTCCAGTACGTACATCTCTTCGCACCACCACCCTGGCGAGGCTAGGACCCCGTCGCCGGTGGCGGCCGTCCCGACACGGGAGCCGAGGGGGCGCACGACGGGTACGAACGGCGCACTCGTCCCGCGCGGCTGCGGACGGCCCGGCCCTGCGAGAAGCTGGGAGGACCGTCCCGACGAGGGAGGGTACCGAAGCCGTGACCCGGACGGACGGCGGCCGGTCCGCACGGAGGCCGGCCCCTCCGCACAGGAGGTGTGTGCATGGATCCCGTGTCGGCCCTGAAACGGATCGCCTTCCTGCTCGAACGCGGGCAGGAGGCCACGTACCGCGTCCGTGCCTTCCGTACCGCGGCCGACGCGATCGGGGAGATGCCCGCGGACGAACTCGCATCGCGCGCGGCGGTCGCCGGACAGCTGGAGGCGGTGAAGGGGATCGGACCGAAGACCGCACGGGTGGTGCGCGAGGCGATGGCCGGCGAGGTGCCGGCCTATCTTCAGCGGCTGGAGGCCGACCTCGAAGCCGCGGCGCCGCTGGTCGACGGCGGCGACCGGATGCGCGCCGCGCTGCGCGGCGACTGCCATCTGCACTCCGACTGGTCGGACGGTGGCAGCCCCATCGACGACATGGGCCGCGCGGCGGCGGAACTCGGGCACGAATGGGCTGTGCTCACCGACCACTCGCCCCGGCTGACCATCGCGAACGGCCTCACCGCCGAACGGCTGCGCAGCCAGCTGGACGTGGTGGCCGCACTCAACGAGCAGTGGGCTCCGTTCCGGCTGCTCACCGGCATCGAATGCGACATCCTCGACGACGGCTCCCTCGACCAGGAGGACGAGCTGCTCGAACGGCTCGACATCGTCGTGGTGTCCGTGCACTCCAAACTGCGTATGGACGCGGACGCCATGACCCGGCGCATGGTCGCGGCCGTGAGCAACCCGCACGCGGACATCCTCGGGCACTGCACCGGACGCCTGGTCACCGGGCGTGGACGGCCCGAGTCCCAGTTCGACGCCGACGCGGTCTTCGCCGCCTGCGCCGACGCGGGGACGGCCGTCGAGATCAACAGCCGCCCGGAACGGCTCGACCCGCCGCGCCGGCTGCTGACCCGGGCCGTCGAGGCGGGAGTCCTGTTCTCCATCGACACCGACGCTCACGCCCCCGGGCAGCTCGACTGGCAGATCTACGGCTGTGCCCGGGCCGAGGAGTGCGGCGTCCCGCCGGAGCGCGTCGTCACGACCTGGCCGCTCGACGACCTGCTGTCCTGGGCCCGCACCCGCGAACTCCCGGCGAAGGTGTGAGCAGCCGGGGTTGCTCACACGGCCGGAAGCCGGGGGACTCACACGGCCGGAAGCCGGGGTGCTCACCCCGCGTCGGGGGTGCGCCCCGGCGTACGGGGGGTGGCGGGCCGCCCGCGGGAGGGGGTGGGGGTCCCCGC
>NZ_JBEZKW010000058.1:0-48642 GCF_040651795.1 Streptomyces sp. NPDC048361 | reverse complement strand
CCACTTCGCTCTGCGGCTCAGTTCTTAGGACGTCTTGGGGGGGGCGTGTTCGGCGGGCGCGGCCCGGGACCTCCCCCCCGGGGGCCCCCGCCTGCCTGCCCCTTCATCAGGGCCCCGTATACGAGCCGCGCGCACACCCCCGCGCAACCCTTCGATCCCCTCCGATCCCGTGCTGGACGCGAACGAACAGGCCCCGGGTCCCGGCTCGTGCGCCTCGCCGGGGCCCGGGGCGCGCCGGGCGGTAGGGGAAGGTCAGCCGATCGGCGGCATGGGCTTCGGTGCCGAGGCCGAGGCCGGGTGCGCGGTCGACGCCGGCTTCGACTGCGCCGTCTCGCTCTTGACCGTGCCGGCGAACTCCTTCAGCGTCTTCGCCGCATCGGCCTTCGCCTCCGCGGCCTCGGCCTTCGCCTCGGCGACATCGGCCGCCGCGTCCTTCATCTCGTCCGCGATCAGCTTGTCGATCTCCTTCTTCAGGTCCGCGAGCCAGGTCTTCTCATCGGCTCCGGGCGCTGTCCCCGGAGCCGGCACGGCCGGCGTCGGAGGGGCGGCGAAGGCGGGTGCGGCAGCCCCCGCGGTCAGGACTCCGCTCAGAACGATCGCGGCAACGGTGACATATCGGCGCATGACGCGCTCCCTCATCAGATGGTCGGCAAGGCACTCCCACTCTTGATCCACTGTTCGCCACCCAGGACTGATGGGCCACTGGGCCTCGCCGAACGAGTGAGGCGTGCATACCGGCCCCGAGGGGACGGCCCCGGACGAGAGACGGGTCCCGCTCCGCGGCGGCGGGTCAGGCCCTGCTGACGCGGCCGGCCACCGCATGGCCGACCAGGAGGTAGACGGCCGCCGGCAGGCCGTAGTTGACCACCGTGCGCCAGGTGTCGGACTTGATGTGGAACATGTCCCGCGACCAGCCCGAGAGCCAGTCGGCTGCGTTGCGCACCCAGGACACGACGTCGTTGGCCGTGTTGGCGTTGACCAGGAAGAAGGCGATCCAGAGAATCAGGATCAGTGCCATGAGGTCCACGATGATGAGGATGCCGGTCGCCGCCGGGTTTCCGCCATAGCGTCTGGCCATGTCCAACTCCTTGTACTGTCAGGCGGGTTGACGTTCGGTCGGGAAGGTCGTGCGGGGCCCCGCCGTACGGGTCGCGCACCGTGCGCGGGTCGTGCGGCGGGGCCCGGCACGCGATGCGTCGGGCGTCGCGCTCACAGGCTGAGCAGGCGCTCCGCGAGTTGGCGGTACTCGCGCAGGGCCATGCGCAGATCCTCGGTGGCCGCCCCGCCCGACGTGTCCTGCCAGGACGCGCGCAGCGCGCCGCGGCGGTGGCCGAGGGTCTCGATGAGGTGCTCGGTGAGTTCGTCGACGGCCGTCGCGGCTTCTTCGACGGCCGCGCGCGGTTCGTCCACGAAACCGCCGACCGCGCGCTGGAGCCTGAGCTGGAGCTTGTCGCGCTCGTCCGGCCGCAGCACGGTCTCGTCCCGCGTCCCGTCACCGGGCAGCGCGTCGGCTCCGCGTACGCCCTGTGCTCCCGCGGCGTCCGGTCCGGACACGGTCTGGCCGCGGGCGGACCGCTCGCGCACGCCCTCGTCGGGGGTGGCGCGCCCGGCCAGGGTCGCGTCGGTGGCGCCGGAGCCGCCCAGGGCGTGGCCCGCCAGGGGCGGCTCGGCCGCCGACCCCTCGGGTACGGCGCGCTCCGGCGCGGTCGTGCCGGCCGTGTCCGGGGCGCCGGCGGTCCGCCGGTCGCCGAGGGACGGCTGGGATACGGGGCGCTCGGTCACGCCCTGCTCGGGGTCCGTCTGCTCGACGGGCGCGCGGCCGGACGCGGAGTTCTGCGCCAGGGGCCGCCCGGACGTCGACCGCTCGGGGGTCGGCCGCTCCGACACGGGCCGCTCGGGGGTCGACCGCTCGGGTATGGGCTGCTCGGCGTGGGTCATGACTGGCTCCCTCGGGCGGTGTCTCGGTGCTTGCTGTCGTCGCGGGACGTGTGCCGGGCCTCTCGCGGCGCGAGGACCCCGGACTTGTGTCCGCGCCGTTCTCCGGCGAGAACGGCGAAGAACTCATGGGCCTGTACGAGGGCCTCGCGCAGCTCTTCCGTGCTGCGGCGGCGCCCGTCGGGGTTCTGGGCCACCCCCTGGATCCTGCGGTAGCCGTCGAGGTGGTCGGGGTGGTGCACCGAGAGCGCGGCCAGCTGTTCCCCGGACGCTCCGTCCGGGAAGCCGCGTTCCTGCGCCAGCCGGCCGAGCAGCGCCTCGGCGTCGGCGACCGCCTGCGCGGGCGAGTCCACGAACTCCTCCTGCACCCGGGCCCATTCGGCGGCGTACCGGCTGCGCTCCTCGGCGGTGGGGGGCTCGACCTTGAGGCCGCCGTAGCGGCGGACGCGCTCGTCGAGGTCCTTCTCCGCGGCCTTGACGTCACCGTGGTGCTGGGCCACGGTCCGTTCGTACTCGGGTCCGAACCGACGGCGCAGCCCGTTGCCCCGGCGCGCGACGAACATGCCGAGGACCACCGCCGCGACAACGATCACCGCGACCGCTATCAGGATGATGACGACACCACTGGACATGGCCTGCCTTCCCGTCAG
Organism: Streptomyces sp. NPDC048361; assembly: GCF_040651795.1. Classification (NCBI taxonomy): domain Bacteria; kingdom Bacillati; phylum Actinomycetota; class Actinomycetes; order Kitasatosporales; family Streptomycetaceae; genus Streptomyces; species Streptomyces sp. NPDC048361. The sequence continues at coordinate 46,057 of NZ_JBEZKW010000058.1, read as the reverse complement.
TGAAACGGCCCCTGCTCCAGGGGCGGTCCCTGTACGAGTGAGCGCGACGCGGCCGAATAAACCCGGTACGGGCCAAGCGAGTTCCGTGTATGGACGGCCAACACCCCTGCGAGGGCGCCCAGGGTGGCCGGCCTCCTCCTGATGCGTGCTCAGGTTGAGCGATCAACCTACGTGCCGGTAACCCATGGTTCCCTCCCACGCCCCTCACCCCAACGGGTCACGCGGCTTTCGCCGGAGCCCGACCACGGAGAGTCTGTTCATAAGCATTCCCCACAAACAGGAGGAAACCGTGCGTATCCGTACCGCACTCGCCGCAACGTTCCTGGCCGCCACCGCCGTGATGGGCGCGGCGGGCGCCGCCGCCGCCGACCCGGTGCCGCCGACCACCGGCGTGGCCCAGAACTCCCCCGGCCTGCTGTCCGGCGATGTCATCCAGGTGCCCATCGGCATTCAGCTCCCCGTGTGCGGCAACACCATCGACATCATCGGGCTGCTCAACCCGGCGTCCAACAACACCTGCAAGAACGACTGACCTCTCGGGTCCTCGTCGCTCCGCCCCGGAACCGCTCTCTGGTTCCGGGGCGCAGTCGCGCGCCGACCGCGCGCCGCACACGTTGACCTCAAGCCATGTTGAGGTCGTACGTTCCTCGCATGAGTATGGAAGCCACCGCGTGGACACAGCTCCACAACGTCATGAACGCGCAGCAGGACAAGCGTCCCCTCAACCGGGCCACCTTGCGCCGCATCGCCGCCTTCGCCCGCCCCCACCGGCGGCGCATCGCCTACTTCCTGGTCGTGAGCGTCGCCACCGCTCTGCTCGCGGTGGCCACTCCGCTGCTGGCCGGGCGGGTCGTCGACGCGATCGTCGGCGGGAAGGAGAGCGGGACCGTCATCCGCCTCGCCCTGTACATCGCCGCGATCGCCGTCGCCGAGGCGGCGCTCGGCATCGTGAGCCGGTGGCTGTCGTCGACACTCGGCGAGGGACTGATCCTCGATCTGCGTACCTCCGTCTTCGACCACGTGCAGCGGATGCCGGTCGCGTTCTTCACCCGGACCCGCACCGGCGCGCTGGTCAGCCGCCTCAACAACGACGTCATCGGCGCTCAACGGGCGTTCAGCAACACGCTGTCCGGCGTGGTCAGCAATCTGGTCACGCTCCTGCTCACGCTCGCGGTGATGCTCGGCATCTCCTGGCAGATCACGCTGCTCGCGCTGGTGCTGCTGCCCGTGTTCGTACTGCCCGCCCGCCGTATGGGCACCCGGATGGCGCGCCTCCAGCGGGAGGCCGCGGAGCACAACGCCGCGATGGGCACCCGGATGACCGAGCGGTTCTCGGCGCCGGGCGCGACCTTGATCAAGCTGTTCGGGCGCCCCGCGGACGAGTCCGCCGAGTTCGCCGCCCGGGCCCGCCGGGTGCGCGACATCGGGGTCCGTACGGCCATGGCGCAGTCCGCGTTCATCACCGCGCTCACCCTCGTCTCGGCCCTCGCACTCGCCCTGGTGTACGGGCTCGGCGGCTACTACGCGCTGCACGGCACCCTCGAAGCGGGCGCGGTCGTCTCGCTGGCCCTGCTCCTGACCCGTCTCTACGCGCCGCTCACGGCGCTGGCGGGGGCACGCGTGGAGGTGATGAGCGCGCTGGTCAGCTTCGAGCGGGTCTTCGAGGTGCTCGACCTCAAGCCGCTCATCGCGGAGAAGCCCGGCGCCCGTGCGGTGCCGCCGGGGCCGGTGTCCGTGGAGTTCCACCAGGTGCGGTTCGGATACCCGTCCGCGGACAAGGTCTCCCTCGCCTCCCTCGAAGAGGTCTCCAGTCTGGACACGCGGGGCGGCACCGAGGTGCTGCACGGCATCTCGTTCAGGGCGGAACCGGGCCAGATGGTGGCCCTGGTCGGATCGTCCGGCGCGGGCAAGTCCACGGTCGCCCAACTGCTGCCGCGGCTGTACGACGCCGACGCGGGCACGGTACGGCTCGGCGGCGTCGACGTACGGGACCTGACCGCCGACTCGATCCGGGACACCATCGGCATGGTCACCCAGGACGGCCACCTCTTCCACGAGTCGGTACGCGCCAACCTGCTGCTCGCGCGGCCGGACGCGACCGAGGAGGACCTCTGGGCCGCGCTGAGCAGGGCCCGCCTGCACGACCTGGTCGCCTCCCTGCCCGACGGGCTCGACACCGTGGTCGGCGAGCGCGGTTACCGGCTCTCCGGCGGTGAGCGCCAGCGCCTGACCATCGCCCGGCTGCTCCTGGCCCGTCAGCGCGTCGTCATCCTCGACGAGGCCACCGCTCACCTCGACAACACGTCCGAGGCGGCCGTACAGGAGGCGCTCGGTGAGGCGCTGGAGGGGCGTACCGCGGTGGTCATCGCCCACCGGCTCTCCACGGTGCGGTCCGCCGATCGCATCCTGGTCGTCGAGGACGGCCGGATCGTGGAACACGGAACCCACGACGAGCTGATCGAACTCGGGGGCCGGTACGAGGAGTTGTACCGCACCCAGTTCGAACGCCCGGGAGGTGCGCCCGCCCTGGGGTGACCGGAGGGCCGTACGGCTGGGGGCGGCGGAAGTTCGCGAGCCCCCTGGCCCCAGGGGGCTCGCCCGCCTCGGCCACCTGGGGCCCGGGCGGGCCTACTCGTCCGGGGAGCCGAGGAGCCGGTCGACGTCGGTGACGGCGCCCAGCGCGCCGCGCAGGGCGCCGATGGACATGGCGTGCAGCTCGGCCCGTGTGCACGGGGCGCTCGTGAGCCATTCCACGCACAGCGCACGCACGAAGACCAGCCAGCTCGTCAGGGCGACCGACACCCTGTCCCTGGCCGCGCCGTCGAGGCCGGTCGCGTCGAGCACACGCCGGCTCAGTTCGGCGAGTTCATCGGTGATGATCGCCTGGATCACCGGGTCGCCCGCGAGCACCCGGTTCGCCGCGAGCACCGTGTTCTTGTTCGCCGCGAAGTAGTCGAAGTGCAGATCGAGTCCGGCGGACAGCTGCTCGAGAAGCGAACCCGCGGGGTCGATGCGGGTGCCGTCGAGCAGCCGACGGGACGCCTGCTGGAAGATCGCGGCGAACAGGGCGCTCTTGTTGGGGAAGTAGCGGTAGAGCAACGCCCGGGAAATGGCGGCCTGCTGGGCGATGTCCTCCATCAACACGTCGTGGTACGGCTTCGCCGCGAACAGACGGGCTCCGACATCGAGCAGCTGTGCACGGCGCTCATCGGGGCTCAGTCTGCGGCGCGTGGTCACGGGGCCAGGTTACTTGACGTGTGTCTACTAGCGAACCTATGGTCGCCTTAGTAGACACATGCCTACTAAGGCGGGAGGACTCCACCATGGCCAGGCTCATCAAGTGGCTTTCCTGGGCGATGGGCGTCGCCGATGTGGCGATCGGTGCCGTGCACCTGATGGTCGGCATGGGCTCGGTACCGGGCGCGGGCTCGCCCGGCCCCACCGTGGACAGCCTCATGCGGTTCTTCGCAGCGATCTTCCTCGGGTACGGCGTGGCGTGGATCTGGGTCGCACGGCAGTCACCCATCCCGTCCAACGCGGTGCGTGTGCTCGCCGGGATCTTCTTCCTGGGCGGTGCCGGCCGGCTGCTCTCCTGGGCCGCCCTGGGCCGGCCCGACTGGTTCCAGCTCGTGCTGATGGGTCTCGAACTCGCCCTGCCGCCGCTCTACTTCTGGCTTGCGTCCGCGGACGAGCGGGACACGGCGGCACGGCTCTGGCAGGCCGAGGAGGCAGCACGCACGGCGGCCCGTTCACCCCACTGAGGGCGACTCACCCCATTGAGGGCTACTCACCCCATTGAGGGCTACTCACCACCCCGAGGGCGACACAAACCCCCGGGGTGACACTCCCCCGCCGCACACTCCACCGCGATACGCCGGATTTCGTACAGGATCGAAAGGAAGCCGGTCACAAGAGAACGGATAAGGGAACGGATCTCGCCGGATCGCGGTCTAGTTCGGTGCGCATCGCGAGGCGGTGCAGCTGTACGGCGCCACGGGGCGCACGTGCACGAGGACCCTTTCCAGAGAGTGTCTTGAACCCATGGGGCTGACCAGTACCACCGCTCTGGCAACGGCCGTGCTCGCCACGGTCCTGCTGTCCCTCCTCGTCGTATGGCAGTGGCCACGGCTTGCGGGGCGGGGCTGGCGGCCGGTGCTGGGACGGGTGGGCCTGATGTGCGCGGTCCAGTTGCTGCTCTTCTCCTCCGTGGGCCTCGCGGCCAACAAGGTGTTCCTCTTCTACGGTTCGTGGGCGGACCTGTTCGGCCAGCAGGACGGTGTGGGGGTCCTCGCCGCGCAAGCGGCGGCGAGCCCGGGGATCAAGGTGGACGGGAAGCAGAAGGTCGACGTGCCGGGCGCCGGGAAGCCGAGCGTCGGCGGCGAGGTTCAACGGGTGTCGGTGCAGGGCGAGCGCTCCAGGATCGCCACACCGGCCTACGTCTACCTGCCGCCGGAGTACTTCCAGAAGGACTACCAGAAGAAGAGCTTTCCGGTCACCGTCGTACTGACCGGCTTCCCGGGCACCGCGGAGAACCTCATCAAGGGGCTGCACTACCCGAAGACGGCATGGACGCTGTCGAAGGAGAAGAAGACGCAGCCGATGATCCTGGTGATGCTGCGGCCCACCGTCGCCCCGCCGCGCAACACGCAGTGCATCGACATCCCGGGCGGCCCCCAGACGGAGACGTTCTTCGCCGACGACCTGCGCAAGGCGGTCTCCGGCACGTACCGCGTCGGGATGAAGCCGCGGAACTGGGGGTTCATCGGTGACTCGACCGGCGGCTACTGCGCCTTGAAGATCGCCCTGCACCACCCGGAGGCGTACGCGGCCGGCGTCGGCCTGTCCGCGGACTACAAGCCGGACGTGGACATGGAGTCGGGCGACCTATTCCACGGGAACAAGCGCGAGGCGAACCGTTCCGACCTCCTGTGGAGCCTCGACCACCTGCCCCAGGGCAACTCGTCCTTCCTGGTCACCACCTCCCACCAGGGAGAGAGCAACTTCCGGGCGACCCAGAAGTTCATCGCCAAGGTCAACAAGCCCGCGCGCGTCTCGTCGATCACGCTCGATTCCGGCGGCCACAACTTCAACACTTGGCTCCGGGAGATCCCGCCGTCCTTGCAGTGGCTCAGCGCCCGCCTCTCCGCCGAGTGAGCCGAGTCCACCGCGTCCACAACGTCAGCCGAGCGAGCGGCACGGGCCGCGATGCCCGGCCCCGAGCGAGCGGGGCCGGCCACCGGGGTGCTCACGCCTTCTTGATCTGCACGCGCTTGATGTTCACCGGCAGCGTCGGGAAGCCGTCACCCGGCCCGTTCTGCTCGTCCTCGCCGCCGGCCGCGATCTTCTGCAGGACGTCGAGCCCGGCCGTGACCGTGCCGAACGGCGTGTAGGCGGGCGACAGTTTGGTGTCCTTCCACACGAAGAAGAACTGGCTGCCGTTGGTGTTGGGGCCGGCGTTGGCCATCGCCACCGTTCCGGCCGGGTAGGTGGCGCCGGTCAGGTTCTCGTCCGGGAAGGAGTAGCCGGGTCCCCCGCTGCCCGTGCCGGTCGGATCGCCGCACTGGAGCACGTACAGCCGCGCGGTGGTGAGCCGGTGGCAGTGCGTGCCGTTGAAGTAGCGCTTCTCGGCCAGGAAGCGGAAGGAGTTGGTGGTGCACGGCGCCTTGTCGGTCAGCGCCTTGAAGGTGACGGCACCCTGGCTGGTGCGCAGCGTCGCCGTGTAGGGCCGGGCCGCCTTGACCGGGTCGAACGACGGAATCCCCTTGTAGTTGTCGGCGGGGACCGCCGGAGCGTAGGCGCAGCCGGCCGTTGGTGCGGGCGCGGTGGCAGCTCCCGCCTGGGTTGCCGTGGCGAGCGGGATCAGAACGACGGCGGCGAGCAACGCACCTTTTCTACGGAGCACTTGACGGCACCTTCCGGAAGCGATGGGCGTGACATGGCCGCATCATTCCTGCCCAACGGCCCGCACGCCATGCCTCCCTTGCGCACCACTCGCGTCCCACGCCACCCGCGCCCCACGCCACCAAGCCTCCCGGCGCCTGCCCACACCACCCTGGTCACATCAACTGCCTTACACACTAAGGAAGTTCTTGGCGCCGGATGGAACGGACCGGCGCGATCCGCTGTCCTACAGGGCGCACATCCCAAAGGGAACGAAAGGGGAACAGCGTGTACGTATCTGGCATGCGCAGGGCCGTCGTCGCGGGCGCCGTCGCAGCACTCGCGGGCTCGGGGCTTCTGCTCGGCGCCGGCGCGGCGTCGGCGGCGACGGCCGACGGCACCCCGGCCGCACAGACGGCAGGCGCCGCGCCGGCGGCCGGGCCCACGGGCCGGATCGTCGCCAACGGCGGCCTCTGGGTCCACCAGGAAGCGAACACCACCTCCAAGCGGATCACCTGGCTGCCGAACGGCACGGTCACCGCGCTCCAGTGCAAGAAGACCGGCCAGGACGTGGACGGCAACAAGCTCTGGTACCGGCTCGGCGCGGGCAAGTCCGGCTGGGTCGCCGCACGCTATGTGCAGAATCTGGCGCCCGTGCCGTACTGCAAGTGAGGTGACTCAAGTGCGCCAACGGCCGTCCGACGGACGGCCGTTGGCGCATTTTTCGTGCATCGGGGCCATTCAGCGCTGCGGTGGCGGCCGCGCTGCGGGGGCCCGGACCGCGCGACGGCCACTTCGGAGTTCTGCCGCGCCGGGGGGCCGCGCCACGACGGCCACCTCGGCGCGACGGCCACCTCGATGTTCCGGGGGCCCGCGCCGCGACGGCCACCTCGGGGTTCCGCGAGATTCTGCGGGGTACGGGCACCGCGGCCGCCGCCCGCTTTTTGTTTCCCTCAAGTTTCCTCCCAGCCCCTGTACATCCGGCTACCCACCAGTAGTGTGTGCCCGCGCGGCGCGCTCGAAGGGCTGCCGTGCCGCCAACTGTCAGTGTCACCAGGGGGATCACACATGCGCGGGATGAGCCGGCGTCAGTTCGTTACCAGGATGTCCGCGGCGGCCGCGGGAGCCGCGCTGTGGACGGCGACGGCGCAGGACCGTGCCATGGCGGCGACCGCCGCGCGAGCCGTACGCATCGGCGGGACCACACTGGAACAAGCCGCGACGCCCGTCGGCACCGGAGCGTACAAACGCCTGGTCGCGGGGCCCGGCTGGCCGCTCGTGGTCCGGGGTGAACTGGCCGGTGCCCTCGCCGGCCGGGACGACCGCCGCACCGGGCTCGCCTCCTTCGTACAGTTCACCGATCTGCACCTGGCGGACACCGAGTCGCCAGTACGGTTCGAGTACCTGGCCCAGTACAACGACAGCGCCCACCGCCCCCAGGAAGCCCTCACGGTGCGCGGCGCGTCCTCGCTGGTCGAGCGGGTCAACGCGGTGCGCCAAGGTCCCTACACCGGGCTGCCGTTCAGCACCGTGATGGCGACCGGCGACAACACCGACAACCACGAACTCATCGAGCTCGACTGGTACTTGACGGTAATGAGCGGCGGCCGGGTCACCCCGAGCAGCGGTGACGCCAACCGGTACGAGGGTGTGCAGAACTCCGGAAGCGCGTCCTACTGGAACCCGGAACTGTCGTTCCAGGACGCCTACAAGGCCAAGGGACTCCCGCAGATCCCCGGCTTCCTCTCGGGCGCGACCCGCGCCTTCGACGCGCCCGGGCTCGACGTGCCCTGGTACACCACCGTCGGCAACCACGACGACAGCATCGAGGGCAGCCTCCCCGACCTCGGCCTGCTCAATGATCTGTACACCGGCGACCGGAAGATCGAAGGCTGTGACGACGCCACCGCGGCGAAGCTCGCCGCCGCCCTGCGCCACGACCCGGCCCAGGCGGTGCTCCTGCTCAGCACGCTGCTCAGCAACGGCGGGGCGATCCGCAAGGTGACCCCGGACGAGCGCCGACGACCGTTCACCCCGGCCGAGTTCGCGAAGGCGCACCTGGACCCGGGGTACGCCGGTGCCGGGCCGGTCGGGCACGGCTTCACCTCGGACGCGGCGCACAGCGGCCACCTGTACTACACCTTCCCGCTGGCGGACGGTGTGCTCGGCATCAGTCTGGACACCACCAACAGGGCGGGATTCGCGGACGGTTCGCTCGGCACCGCCCAGCTCAACTGGCTCGAATCGGTCCTGAAGTCGCACAGCGGTCACTGGTACGACAGCGACGGGCATGTGGTGCGCGGCGGTTCGAGCGACTCACTCATCGTGCTGTTCAGCCACCACACGAGCACCACCATGGGCAACCTCCTGCCCGACCCGTACCACCCCTTCGAGGGTCGTCACGACGGCAACGCGCTCGTCTCGCTGCTTCAGCGCTATCCGAACGTGGTGGCCTGGGTGAACGGCCACACACACGAGAACCGGATCACCCCGCACAGCCACGTGGTTCCCGAGCGCGCCTTCTGGGAGATCAACACCGCGTCGCACGTGGACTTTCCGCAGCACGCCCGGATCATCGAGATCGCGGACAACGGCGACGGCACGCTCTCTCTGTTCACCACGCTCATCGAGTCGGCCGCGCCCTACACGACGGACTTCGGCGACACCTCCGACCGGGGACTCGCCGCCCTGTACCGCGAGTTGTCGTACAACGACCCCTATGGCACGCCGGCCGCGAGGCTCGGCTCCTCCATCGACCACAACACCGAGCTGCTCCTGGCCCACCCGGCCAAGTAGGCACACCCCACCTCCGCACCACCACGCCACCGCTCGATCGGCCCCGGCCCGGGGATCGACCGAGCGGTGTGTCGTTCGCGGGCCCTGCGGGCCGCGGCTCATGCGGTTGGGCGACCGCGTGAGCGACCGGGTGCGCGACCCGACCGACCGGACGAGCCGGCGTCGGTGGCCTGTCGGGGGCTGTCGGCCCGGTGTCGGTGGCGCGGGACATCGTGGAGGGGTCAGGCCGGGTACCGCCCGGCTGTCGGTTGGTGAAGGGGATTCCCCATGCATGACGTGGTGATCGTGGGTGCCGGCCCGGTAGGTCTGCTCCTCGCCTGCGAGCTCGGCCTCGCGGGCTGTTCCGTCCTGGTACTTGAGCGCGATACCGAAGCCCGCACCCCATTCAAGGACATGCCGCTCGGCCTGCGCGGCCTCTCGGCCGCTTCGGTCGAGGCGTTCCACCGGCGGGGCATGCTCGACCAGCTGGTGACCGCATCGGCCGACGCCGTCGGCGCCGGGCCCGGCGGCAGCCCCTCCGCGACGTCCGGCGCGGACTCCTCCTCGGGATCCTTCGCACCCCAGGGGCGGCCCACACGTGGCGGAAGCCATTTCGCCGGCATGATGCTCGACCCGGCGCACATCGACGTCACCGCGTCGCCGTACTGGCTTCCCAGCCCCGCGATGCGGCACATGGCGACCCACCTCGAAGCGGTCGAGACCCTCCTGTCCGAGCAGGCCGCACGGCTCGGCGTGGACATCCGGCGCGGCGTCACGGTCTCCGCCATCGCCCAGGACGGCGAGGGGGTGGTCGCACGGGCCGGTGAGGACGAGTACCCGGCCCGCTGGCTCGTCGGCTGCGACGGCGGTCGCAGTACGGTGCGCGGGCTCGCGGGCTTCTCATTCGTCGGCACGGAACCGCAGTTCACCGGCTACACCATGCACGCCACCGTCGTCGAACCCGAGAAGCTGCAGTTCGGATTCGCTCCCACCCCGACCGGCATGTACCTGCAACTGCCGCGGGGATACCTGGGCATGATGGACTTCGACGGCGGCGCGTTCGACCGTTCGCGGCCGCCCACACGCGACCATCTCCAGGCGGTTCTGCGCCACATATCGGGCACCGACGTGACCCTGGGCGATATCCATCTCGCCTCGAGCTTCACCGATCGGGCCATGCAGGCCACGACCTACCGCAGGGGGCGCGTCCTGCTCGCCGGGGACGCGGCTCACATCCATGCCCCGCTCGGCGGACAGGGGCTCAACCTCGGGATCGGCGACGCCGTGAATCTCGGGTGGAAGCTCGCGGCAACCGTGCACAAGCACGCGCCGGACGGGCTCCTCGACACCTATACGAGCGAGCGCCACCCCATCGGCGCCGCCGTGCTCGACTGGTCGCGCGCCCAGGTGGCGGCCATGCGGCCCGACCCCCACGGCCAGGCGATCCGCAGTGTGATCCGCGACCTCATCGGGACCCGTGACGGAGCGGCCTATGTATCCGAACGGCTGTCCGGGGCATGGATTCGCTACGACCTCGGCGACGAGCACCCGCTCGTCGGCCGCAGCGCCCCCGAGTTCCGCCTGGCGGACGGCACGCGCCTCGGCGACCTGATGCACGACGGACGCGGGATCGTGCTCGATTTCAGCGTCGACGGATGCCTGCGCGATACGGCCAAGGACCGTCGGAGCCGTCTGCGGTACGCGGCCGGTCCGGCGGAGAACGACCTCGGCGTGGGCGCGGTGCTCGTCCGGCCCGACGGCGTGGTCGCGTGGGCCGGCGACCGCACCCCTGACCCGGAGGTGCTCGGACGGGTGGCGGACCGGTGGTTCGGCGGCCCGGAGCACTGAAAGCGCCGCCCACACCGACTCGTCGACGCCCGCGCCGCCGGCGCTGCCGTGCCGGCGCCCGCGGCGGGCGTCCAGAATGAGCCTGTACAGGGGCTCCGACCGCTGCGAAGGTGAGACGTAACGGGCGGCGGGGTTCACTGTCACGGATGTGTACGGGGATCGGACAGCCAGGCCGTCCGAACCCCCTGGACACCCCACATACCCCACATACCCCACATGCTCCCGGTGGGCAGATCGATCCGGCAGGGCAACCGCGGGAGTTCTTGGCTGCTGCGCCGCCACCGGGAAGGCGCCCGGCGAGTGGGACGGCGTGCTCCCTGGTACTCCCCCCATCAGGAAGCGCCACCCACTCGTCGGGTCGCTCCCCGGCCCGGATCTCCGTGCGAGGTTCGGAAATTCCGAACCCCTCATGCTGGGGGCTGCACGATGGTGTGGAAGGGGCCGCCGCGCGAGCCTTGTTCCATGACTTCTTCGCTCTTGCGCAGGGTGTCCCTGCTCTCCCTGCCCACCGCCGCGCTCGCCATCGCGGCATGCCTGACGTGCACGGGCCCCGCCGGGACGGGCCCCGCCGTGACAGGCTTCGCCGCCGTGGGGTCCACCGCCCCGCCGACCGGGGTGCGGATGTCGCTGCCCGCGCCGACGGGCCCGTATCCGGTCGGTACGACCTCGCTGCGGCTCACCGATCGCGGCCGCCACGACCCGTGGGTGACTTCACGCCCGTACCGGGAGCTGATGGTGAGCGTCCGCTATCCCGCACGGGATGTCGCCGGGCATCCCCCGGCTCCGCAGATGCTGCGGGGTGAGGCCGCCGGGTTCGACGCGCTGAACGGTCTTACGGACATACCGAAGGGCCGGGTCGACTGGGCGGCCACGTTGAGCCACGCGCATACACAGGCTCCGATCGCGCGGCGCGGCCCCCGCGGCTTCCCCGTGGTCCTGTATTCGCCGGGCGCCGCGGACCCCCGCTCTCTCGGCACCACGCTGTGCGACGACTTGGCGTCGCGGGGATTTGTGGTGGTGATGATCGACCACACCTTTGACGCCGCGGCGGTGGAGTTTCCGGGCGGGCGCGTGGAGAAGTCGGTGCTGCCTCAGGAGTTCGACAAAGCGACCAAGGCCGGGCAGGAGCAGGTCACGGCGTTGCTCAAGAAGACCATGTCGGTGCGGGTGGCGGACACCCGTCTTGTACTGGACCAGTTGGGGCGGCTGCCGGGTCAGCTGCGGGGCGCGCTCGACCTGGGCTCGGTGGGGATGTTCGGGCAGTCCGCAGGCGGGTTCACGGCCGCGCAGACCATGCACGACGACACCCGGCTCAAGGCCGCGGCCGACCTGGACGGCGTCCTGGGCTACACCCAACGCGACGACGACCCGGCGAACCCGTCGTCCGTCGGGACGGACGGCGTCGACCGGCCCCTGTTGCTGATGGGCAAGGAAGGGGACAACCATCACACGGTCGCGTCCTGGGGCGCGGCGTGGCGGCACAGTGATGGACGGTTGCAGGATCTGACCCTCACCGGCGCCGAGCACGCGAGCTTCACCGACCTCCAGTCGGAAATACCGCAACTGGCGGGCCCGTTGGGCCTTTCCGGGCGGTCCGTCGCCGCCACCATAGGCACCGTCGAGCCGGCGCGTTCGGTGGCCGCGCAGGAGGCGTACGTGACGGCCTTCTTCGACCGGTGGCTGCGGGGCGGAGACGGCCACCTGCTGGACGGTCCGTCCGGCCGCTACCCGGAGATGCGGTTCGTACGGTAGCGCCGGGCAGCGGCGAGCAGGGTCGTAGTGAAACTCGCGTGCACCCGGGCGGCCCGGGAGTTACCGTGGACGGCATGAAGGTCATGATCTGTATCGGCACCTCGACCGCGCGAGCGACCAGCTCGCCGGTTGCCGCCGCCTGACCTCACTTACTCCCCCGGCGACCGGAAACGGCCCGCCGGTGGATCGTCGGACTCTCGTTCCGGGTTCTTGTTCGCATCCCGCGCCGCGGTCCATTTCCGGCTGCCCCGCAGCGAAGGAATCCGCAGCCATGAACACCGAATACGTCATCCGCACCTTCGACGAGTACTTCCAGGACCGGGGCCACCGGCGTATCACAGGGTCGACGCTGCTGCCGCCGCCCGGTGACTCCGTACTGTTCACGACGGCCGGCATGCATCCGCTCACCCCCTATCTGGAAGGCCGCCCCCATCCGCTCGGCCGGCGTCTGGTCAATGTGCAGCGCTGTCTTCGCACCACCGATCTGGACGAGGTCGGCGACTCCAGCCACTTGACGGTCTTCGAGATGCTCGGCACCTGGTCGCTCGGGGACTACGACGGCTCACAGAGCATCAGCTGGGGATACGACCTGCTCGTCCACGGGCTCGGCGTGGATCCGGGCCTGCTGTACGCCACGGTGTTCGGCGGTGACGAGCAGTGCGACCCCGATACCGACTCACTGCGCACCTGGCAGGAGTGCGGGGTGCCGGTCGAACTGACCACGCAGGAGAACTGGTGGTCCAACGGGCCGACCGGTCCGTGCGGGCCCGACACGGAGATCTTCGTCTGGACGGGAGACGGCCCACCGCAGTCGACCCCGACCGGCGACGAGCGATGGGTGGAGGTGTGGAACCACGTGCTGATGCGTTACCGCCGGGACGACGACGGAACGCTCAGCCTCCTGCCCCAGCCGAACGTCGACACGGGGCTCGGCCTGGAGCGGCTCGTCGCCGTCCTCCAGGGCAAGAACTCGGTCTTCGAGACCGATCTGTTCGAGCCGTGGATGCGTACGGTGCCGTCACTCTGGCCGCTGGAGGAACGGTCACTGCGTGTGGTCTGCGACCATTTGCGGTCGGGCATCGTCGTGATCGGCGACGGCGTCCTGCCGTCCAACACCGGGCGCGGATACGTCCTGCGGCGGCTGGTCCGGCGGGTGCTCACCACGCTGTGGCGGGACGATCCGTCCCGCACGCTCGATGATCTGCCCGAGGAACTGTTCCAGCACACCCTGGACCACTTCGGGCAGAACGGACCGAGCGGCCGGGTGCGCGAGGTGATCCTGGGTGAGGAGCGGCGCTTCACCCGGCTCCTCGAACGCGGACGCCGCGTCCTGTCCCAGCCTCGCTTCTCCACTCAGCTCGACGAGGAGGACTACAGCTACCTGCACGACACCCACGGGCTGCCCCGCGACCTCGTACTCGGCCTGCGCGGAGGCGCCCTGGGCTGAATCCGGCACCGGGGGACGGGCCCACGCTGTTCGTGCGCCAGATCGGCCCGGCCCACGCTGTTCGTGCGCCAGATCGGCCGGGCCCACGGCGCCGAGGCCTCGCCCCCGTCGGGACGCCCCCCGTCGGGACGACCCCCCGCCGGAACGGGCCGCCCGGTGGCCGGGACCTTAGACTCGGCGCATGGCAAAGTACTTCGACGTCCATCCCGAGAACCCGCAGCGGCGCACCATCGGCAGCGTGGCGGACAGCATCCGCTCCGGCGCGCTCGTCGCCTACCCGACCGACTCCTGCTATGCGTTGGGCTGCCAGCTGGGCAGCCGGGACGGCATCAGCCGGATCCGCTCCATCCGCGCGCTGGACGACCGCCACCACTTCACCCTGGTGTGCCAGAACTTTGCCCAGCTGGGTCAGTTCGTGCAGATCGACAATGACGTGTTCCGCGCAATCAAAGCGGCCACGCCCGGCAGTTACACCTTCATCCTGCCGGCGACGAGGGAGGTGCCACGACAGTTGCTGCACCCGAAGAAGAAGACGGTCGGTGTGCGGATCCCCGACCACGCCGTCGCCCAGGCCCTCCTCGCCGAGCTCGGCGAACCTCTGCTCTCCAGCACCCTGCTGCTGCCCGACGAGGAGGAGCCGATGACGCAGGGCTGGGAGATCAAGGAACGCCTCGATCACGTGGTGGACGCCGTGCTGGACTCCGGAGACTGCGGCACCGAACCGACGACCGTCCTCGACTTCTCCAGTGGCGAGCTGGAGATCGTACGCCGGGGTGCGGGGGACATCTCGCGCTTCGAGTAGCCATCCGCGCCCCTGCGCTCGTACCTCCTGCGCCCGCAGCCCCGGCACCCTTGGCCCGGCGCGCGCAGCACCTGCGTCCACAGCCCCTGCTCGTACCTCTGCCGCCCGCAGCCCCGGCACCCTTGGCCCCTGCGCTCGTGTGCCCGTGCGTCGACGGAGGTGGGGTGCGTCAGTCGCGGCGCGGGCCGATGACGGCGCTCCCGTCGTGCACGGTGATCGCCTGGGCGGGGCAGGCGTCGGCGACGTCCAGGACCCGTTCGTCCGGCTCGATTCCGTCGGACAGTACCCGTGCATGCTCGCCGTCCAGCGCGAAGACGTCGGGGGCGGCTCCGGCGCACATGCCCGAGGCCATGCAGAGCTCCGGATCCACACGTACGGTCCAGGTCATGGCGCTCACCACGCGACCGGCATGACGCGCGGGCCCCGGACCAGCATCTCGGACTTCCAGGTCACGTCGCCGGCCAGCTTCAGGCCGGGGAAGCGGGTGATGAGCGCGCTCAGCGCCTCCTGGAGTTCCAGCCGCGCCAGCGGGGCGCCCAGGCAGTGGTGAACGCCATGGCCGAAACCGAGATGCTGGTTGCCGTCGCGCGTGATGTCGAGGACGCCGGGGGCGGTGAAGCGCAGCGCGTCGCGGTTGGCGGCTCCGGTCGCCACCAGGACCGGCGTACCGGCCCGCACCAGGGTGCCGCCCACTTCGACGTCCTCGGTGGCGTAGCGCGGCTGGCTCGCTCCACTGCCCAGGGGGACGAAGCGCAACAGCTCTTCCACCGCGTTGGCGACCAGGTCGGGCCTGGCCCGCAGTTGTGCCAGCTGGTCGGGGTGGTCCATCAGGGTGAGGGTGAAGTTGGGGATCTGGGAGGCGGTGGTCTCGTGCCCCGCCACCAGGACCGCCACGCACAGGTCGACGAGTTCCAGCTCGGAGAGGCGGTCACCGCCGTCGCGGGCCTCGATGAGCGCGGTCATCAGATCGTCCTGCGGCTCCTGCCGGTGCCGGGCGATCAACTCGCCCATGTAGGCGCGCAGTTCCTCACGGTTCGCCTCGAACTCGGCGGCGGTCAGAGAACTGGTGGACAGGGCCGCGTCGCTCCACACCCGAAAGCGCGGCCGGTCCTCGGCGGGCACGCCCAGCAGCCGGCAGATCACGGCCACGGGCAGCGGCAGCGCATAGGTGTCCACGAGGTCGGCGGGGGGTCCCGCCGCTTCGAGGTCGTCGAGCAGGCTCGCGGTCAGCTCGCGTACCTGCGGGCGGAGCTTCTCGGCCTGGCGGACGGTGAACGCCCTTGCCACCAAGGAACGCAGCCGGGTGTGATCGGGCGGATCCATGCCGAGGATCCCGCTGTTGGTACGCCCTTCGGACTGCCGGGGCTCGTCGTGCGCGGCTCCTTCGGCCCGGCTGAAACGCTGGTCGCCGAGGACGAGCCGGGCATCCGCGTACCGGGTGACGAGCCACGCGGACTCGCCGTACGGCATCTGCACCCGTAACAGACCGGGCTGTTCGCGTACGCGCTCGTAGGCGTCGGCGAGTTGGAGCCCGTCGGAGGTGTTGAAGGGGTAGGCGAGGGGTGTGGTGTCGGCTGTCGTCACTGCGGCCTCCCGAATGTAAGCAGCTGCTTACAACCGTAGGGCCGCCCCGGGAGGCGGTCAACGGGGCTTTGTGGCCGTTATCCTGACGGGCCGCCTGAGAGGACCGTCGCCATGGATCAAGCCCCTGATGCGCCCGCCGGTGAGCGCCGCCGCGACGCCGGAGCCACCCGTCGGCGGCTGCTCGACGCCGCCCGCGACCTGTTCGCGGAGCGCGGCTATGAAGGGACGACGGTCCGCGACATCGCGGAACGGGCCGGGGCCAACCAGGCGTTGCTGTTCCGGTACTTCGGCTCCAAGCAGGGCCTGCTCACGGAAGTCGTCGCCCAGGGAGGCCTGGAACAGCTGCGTGCCACTCCACCCGAGGAACTCTTCGAGACGGCGCTGCGTTCGATGCTGACCAGCAGCGCGGCAGGGACCGGGGACCGCTCCCTGGAGGTCTATCTACGCTCGATAGGGCGCGGCGACGAGGCGACCGGGACGCTGCGGGAGCTGGGCGAGCAGTACCAGAGCGCTCTCGCCGCGCTCTCCGGGGCCAAGGACGGGGCCCTGCGCGCGGATCTGGCCATGGCGTGGCTGCTCGGTATCGGCCTCATGCGCACGGTCGTCGCGCGCGAGCCGCTGGCAAGCGCGGATCCGGACACCGTCTGCCGGCTCGTGGTCGACACTCTCGACCATCTGTGGGCTGCGGCCCCCGAGAGCGATCCCCGTTGACGCGCCAGCTGTCAACTCGCGGTGCCAGGCGGAAGGGTTGTTGCTCCAGCGGACAACTCGCGCTACCGGAAGAGCGAGAGAGTTGATGCTTCAGTAGCCAACTCCTGCTGTTGGGACGGGAGTCGTCATGGCGCACGCCGCTCGGGGGCGTACGACACCGGTCCGGGCCCGGGCCGGCTGACGCGGGCCCGGGCCGGGGTCTGCCCGCAGGGACGGGGCATGCCCGTAGGGACGGTCGCGCTATTCGGTGACGCGGACTGCTCCCGATGGACAGAGGTTGCCGGCCTGGCGGGCGGCGGCCTGCTGTGCCGGGTCGGGATCAGGCGTGACCACATCGACGAGGCCGTCGTCGTCCTGGTCGAAGATGCCGGGCGCGGTCAGCGCGCACAGTCCGGCTCCGACGCAGACGTCCCGGTCCGCTGAGACCCGCATGGGCCCTCCTTTCCTCTCGGTCACCAGGTGACCGGGAGCTCGTTGACGCCCTGGATCGTCGTGCCGGGGCGCAGCGTCAACTGTTCCACGGGGACGGCAAGGCGCAGGGTCGGAATGCGGTCGAACAACGCGGTGAGGATGACCTCGAGTTCGAGGCGGGCCAGGTTCTGGCCCAGGCACTGGTGCACCCCGTACCCGAAGGAGAGGTGGTGGCGGGCCGAGCGGTGCACGTCGAGGCTGTCCGGATCGGCGAACACCGAACCGTCGCGATTGGCAATGGAGTTGGTGACGATCACTCCTTCGCCGGCACGGATGAGCTGTCCGTCGATCTCGATGTCGGCGGTGGCGATGCGGCCGCCCGCGATGTCCGCGATGGCCAGGACGCGCAGCAGTTCCTCGACCGCGCCCGGCACCAGGGACGGGTCGGCGCGCAGGGCGGCGTGCTGGTCGGGGTGTTCGAGCAGGGTGATGACGCTGAGCGAGGTCATCGAGGCCGTGGTCTCGTGGCCTGCGACGAGCAGCAGCAGGGCGGTGGAAATCAGCTCCTCGCGGTCGATCTCGCCGTCCGCCAGCTGATGGGTGACCAGTTTGTGCAGCAGCCCGGGGCCGGGTTCGGACTGCATCTTGGTGATCAGGCCGTCCAGGTAGTGCTCGAAGTCGTTCCGGGCGGCGATGGCACCGGCGGCGTCCACGGCCTGCACAAGGCGCCTGCTGGCGTCCTGGAAGAACTCGTGGTCGGCGTAGGGGACGCCGAGCAGATGGCAGATCACCATGGAGGGTACGGGCAGTGCGAACTGGCTGACCAGGTCGGCGGTGGGCCCGGCGGCGAGCATGTCGTCGATGAAGCCGTGCACGATGCGTTCGACGTCCGGGCGCATCCCCTTGATGCGCTTCACGGTGAACTCGCTGATCATCATGCGGCGGCGGGACCCGTGCTCGGGGGGATCCATGCCGATGAACGCGGGGCGTCCCTGCCGGAACGCCTTGAAGCGCAGGGAGGTGGCGGGGAAGGCGGCGTGCAGGCGGTCGGAGGACAGCCGGGGGTCGGCGAGTAACGTGCGCGCCGCCTCATGCTTGGTCACCACCCAGGCGCGTCGGCCGTCATAGAGCGTCACGGGGCGCAGCGCATCCGGCTCGTCGCGCAACTCACGGTAGGTGTGCGGCAGTTGGTAGGGGCACGTGCGGTCCGCCGGGAAGGCCGGGGCCCCCTCCGGCGCGTGGATGGTGGTGGCTTTCTCTGTCATCTCGGTCATCGAAAC
This sequence comes from Streptomyces sp. NPDC048361, assembly GCF_040651795.1. Classification (NCBI taxonomy): domain Bacteria; kingdom Bacillati; phylum Actinomycetota; class Actinomycetes; order Kitasatosporales; family Streptomycetaceae; genus Streptomyces; species Streptomyces sp. NPDC048361. Next base: position 27,567 of record NZ_JBEZKW010000058.1, on the reverse strand, counting down.
CCTCGAAACCTCAGACGTTAAAGAACGGACTGTTCTCTAACTCGGAGGCTAGGCTGTCCCCCCGGAAGAACGCAACGGCCCCTATGCGACAGACACGGGAGGCAGGGGTGCCCAACAGTGCCGAACCGGCCACCGCACCACCCCTTGACCACCGCAAAGGCCCGCGCCGTCGTGGCGAGGAGCTGGAAAGCGCCATTCTGCTGGCGACTTTGGACGAGCTCACCGAGGTGGGCTACGCCTCCCTGACCATGGAACGGGTGGCCGCCCGGGCCCGGACGGGCAAGGCGGCCGTCTACCGCCGGTGGCCGAGCCGTGCCCAACTGGTCGTTGACGCGTGCAAGTTGGGCAAGGTCTCCGAGGTCGATCTCCCCGACACCGGCGAGTTGCGCGGCGATGTACTGGTCCTGCTGCGGCAGATGGCGGCCAAGATGGCCAGTCCATTCGGCGACCTCATGCGAGGGCTCCTCGCCGAGATGACCCGCGATCCCGAGCTGGCCGAGCTGATCCGGCAACGGATTCACACCGTACGGCCCGCCACGGTCCAGATCGTTCTCGAACGAGCCGTCCGACGGGGGGAGTTGGAGGCGTGGGTTCTGACCTCGCGCCGGGCCACGGTCGCGACCGACCTGCTGCGCAACCAGTTTCTGCTGTTCGGCGCGCCCCTGGAGGACGACTTCATCACCGACATCGTCGACGATGTGTACCTGCCGCTGCTCCTCACCCCGCCCCCTTGCCGGCGCCCGCACACGTCCCCGTCGGGGGATCCCGCCTAGGGTTCGTCGCTATGGATCGGCCCGGCCGTAGGGTGGCACGCCTCCTGTACGAAGCCGGGGCGATCCGAACGGCAGGCCTCGGGCGCGTTGGGCGCGTTGGGCGCGTTGGGCGGGCGTCGACCTTCGCCGGCGCGAAGACCGACGCCCCTTTCCCGCTACTTCAGGCGAGCGAGGATCTTGTTCATCTGCTCGATCTCGGCGTTCTGCGCGGCGATGACGTTACCGGCGAGACGCTTGGCGTCCGGGTTGTCGCCGTTCTTCTGCTCGTCCTTGGCCATGGCTACCGCGCCCTGGTGGTGGCTGATCATCAGCCGTGAGAACGCCCGGTCGAAGTCCTTGCCCTTCGCTGAGGTCAGGTCGCGCATGTCCTGATCGGACATCATGCCGGGCATGGCGGACGGGCCGCCCGAACCGTGGTTCATCCCCGGCATGTCCCCCATCGAGGACGAGGGCGAGGCCGACGACGAGGCGGGGGACGACGGCAGCGGCTTGCCCCACGACGTCAGCCAGCCCTTCATCGTGCCGATCTCGGGGTCCTGGGCCTTCTCGATCGCGGTGGCCAGGTTCTTGACCTCGGAGTCGGCCGCACGCCCTTCGGCGAGCCGCGCCATCTGCAGGGCCTGCTGGTGATGCGGAATCATCTGCTGGGCGAACGCGACATCCGCGTCGTTGAACGGACCGGCGGAGTGCGCGGCGCCCGAGGACGACGTCGTGGCCGGGCCGTGGTGCATACCGGGCGTCGCGGAGTCGCCGGAATCGGACCCGCCGGAGGACCCGCAGGCCGTCAGCGCCAGCGCGAGAGCGGCGACGACGCCGAGCGCCGCGAGGGCGCGGCGACGGCCAAGGCCGCTGGAGGCCGTGGTGTGGGTGCGGGTAGCGGTGGGGGTGTGGGTGTGGGTGTGGGTGTGGGTAGCGAACATCGCGAAGTTCTTTCCAGGTGGGCGCGCCACTGCTGGGGCGCGGAAACGGACGGTGCGAGGACCAGACCGAGCAAGGCCGGGCCGGTCAGGACCAGACCGCTCAGTGCCGGACCGCTCAGTGCCGGACCGGCCCGGGGCCGGCCGGGGCAGGGCCGGCCGGGGCAGGGCCGGCCGGGGCAGGGCCTGGTCAGCACCTGTCACGTCCGCGCGACGCACACCTGGAGAAGCAGACTTCTGCCGCCGCGCGGCGGTCCGCGCCTGGCCGCCCGAAACGCGGCCCGGGGTCCGGCGAGTTGCCGTACCACCAGGACGACCAGACCGAAGAGGGCGAGCAGACCCGCCGCGGACAACGGCCACCGCTCACGGGCCGGGGTGGACACACACAGTTCACCGGCCGCCCCCGTGGCGGCGGGTGCGACCTGGTGTCCGGGGCGCTCGGCCGACACGGCGGACATGGCCGTGTCCTCGACCATGGACGCGTGCCCCATGGCCGGGGGCAGTGCGGTCACGGGAGCCGGCATGGCCATCTCTCCATGGCAGCCGGCCGCAGCGCTCGCGGGTGCTCCGTGCATGGAGAACAGCCCGAACAGGACAGCGCACAGCACGGCCAGCCGGATCAACTCCGCCCTGCCCGTGCGCCTGCGGTCCACTGCTCCCCCCGGTCCTCTCTCGTACCGTCTCCCGTGCTTCGACGTCCGCCACGCGCCGGACGCCCTTCGCGCCTCAAGCACCGTCCGCGCCGGACGCCCTCAGCGCCTAGAACGCTTTCCGCCCTCCGGACGCCTTCCGTGCGCCGGCAGTCTTCCGCGCTCCGGCCCGACGATACCCCCACCGGGTTTACACCCCGGGGACCCCCGCCCCGGCGTGGCCCCTCGGACGACCGGCCCGGGCGGGGCTCGCCGTACCGCCGCAAGGTCGGTGTCCGCAGCCGAAGTAACCAGGTCAGTGGTGGAATTTGGGCCGGCTCGTCACGGCGGTGAGCTATGTTTTGAGCACACATGGCATGAGAAGGAGGCCCGCCGGTGTCATCGGGGCAGCAGGTACGCGCCCAGTCGGCTGCGATCACGCCGAGCGGGCAGCACGCGAACCATGAGCGCGTCCCGGCGGACCGGGTCCGCGCTCTGTTCGACGGCCGCCGCCTCTCCCCCGGCCAGCGGCGCATCGCCCAGTACCTCATCGACCACCTCACCGACGCGGCCTTCCTCTCGATCACCGAACTCGCGGAACGGGTGGGTGTGAGCCAGCCGTCCGTCACGCGTTTCGCCGCCTCCCTCGGCTACAGCGGCTACCCGGCCCTGCGCGAGGCGCTGCAGCCGATCGCCTTGAGTGCCCTTGCCGGCACACCCGAGGGCCGCGAGGAGAGCCTCCACAACGAGCTCCAGGCCGCGGTGGACGCGGAGATCGAGAACCTGGAGAACGTACGCCGTCTGGTCGCCGACACCACCACGGTCCTGGAGATCGGCCGTGAGCTGGCCCGCTCAGTGCCGCTGACCGTCCTCGGCCTGCGGATCTCGGTGTCCCTCGCCGAATACTTCGCGTACGCGGCCCGGCGCATCCACCCCGATGTGCGGGTGGTGACGCGCGGCGGCAGCGTCGCCTACGACGCGCTGCTGCAGGCCCGGTCGGCGGGCGGGACCTGGGTGCTGGCCTTCGCCATGCCCCGGCACGCCAAGGAGACGGTGGCGGCGCTGCGTGCCGCCCGCAGCGCGGGTCTGCGCATCGCCCTGGTCACGGACACCACGCTGGGCCCACTCGTCGAGGAGGCCGATGTGGCGCTGACCGCGGGCACCGGCTCCCGCCTGGTGTTCGACTCGTACGCGGCGCCGGGCGTTCTCGCCGCGGCCATTCTGCAGGCGATGGCGGACGCCGATCCCGAACGGACACAGGCGCGGCTCGAAGAGTACGAGCAGGCCGCCGACAAACACGGTTTCTTTCTCTAGCAGGGCCGTCAGCCTTCCGATTCTTCCCTCAGGGCGCGATTCGCCCCCTCAGTCCGCAGGATCTTCACACCCTGAGGGCGCATGAATTTTTTCATACCCTTGTTTACTCAACGGTATATATGTTTACTGAGCCGTGGCGGCCATCGATCCCCCCACGCCAAGGAAGAGCGACCCCCAGTCCCTCTGAGAACGAACATCTCGCGTGACGCCCCCCTCCTCACGTCGCGCCGGATGTCCGATCCAGGCAGTCGGATCCGATGGCCCGCCCGTGGCGGCCCCGGCTAACCCCTGAGCCGGGGTCGCCCATCACCTCTCGATCAGAGTCGGCACCCATCGGAAGCGACGATCATGCTGCCTACGGCCCCCACCACCACGCTGAGCCCGGACTGGCCCTGCCAGGTAAAGCCGCCCGGTAGCCGTGACTGGGAACGCACCGCCACCCGCTGGCTGCGCGACCTGCTGCCGGCCCGCTACGCCGGTTACTCCCCCCTCGTACGCCACCATGTGCTGCTCGCCCGGCACGCCCAGATCCAGGTGCAGCACGAGATACGCGCGGTGCGCGTGGCGCTCCAGACCAGCCGCGCCGAGCTGCCCACGCTGGGCGTGGCCCCGGCCGTCATCGAGAACACCATCAGGATGTACGCGATGGAGCTGGAGCAACTGGGTCGTCTGGCCCGGGGCGTCCGGCTCGTCATGGACGCCCTCGTGGACGACGGAGCCCCGCCCCGCAGGTCGCCCGCGCAGCGAAGGTGACGGCCTTGGAGGCGACGGTGGGCGGGCGTCGCCCGGCCCCGACCCCCGTTCGCCCGGCCCGATCCCTGTTCACCGGGACCCGACCTCGCCGGGACCCGACCCCCGTTCGCCCGGGCCCCGTTGACGCCCTGCCCACACCCGACATGCGATCTACAGGGCCGCGTGCAAGCGTGGAGGTGGTTCCATCCCGACGTGCCCATCAGGGGGCGACCACCATGAGCAAGAAGCAGACCCGCCAGAACCGGGGAGCGCGCACCGGCGGCCACGAGCGCAGCGCCACCGCCGAGAGCAACGAGCAGCCGAAGGCCTCCGGCACGCAGGAGCGCGCGCACCCGGTGCCCGAGGTCTCGCACAAGCACCCGCGGAAGTTCGGCCACAACTAGACAACCGGCCACAGCTGGACAAGTAGACAAGTGGACAACCCAGGCAACTAGCCTTCGCATCCGTCCTGTTGACGGGCCCGGGCTCGGCTCCACAGGGTGTCCTGGCCCGACCCCACCCCGCCGGGGTGAGCCCACCGCGATGCCCTTCCCGGGTTGGCCCACGAGCCGGGGTTGGCCCACAAGGATGGCGGCCGCGGTGGGCCCATCTGCGGCCCGGCCTCAGAACGCGGAATTCGCCACCCAGCGTTGGAGCAGGGCATCGTCCCCCGAGAACGTGAGGCTCTGTGCCGTGAGGCCGAGGCGTCCGTACAGGAACAGCAGCAGGTCGGCGGCAGCGCCCTCGACGGTGGCGTCCGCGGCCCGGCTGTCCGTCGCGTCCGCCCAGCCCGGGTCGAGGCCGAAGCCGTCTGGGCGCAGACGGATCAGCCAGTCACCCGGCCGGTCGGTGCAGCGGAAGCGGATGCTCTCGTCCGTTCCGCGCAGTTGAGCGGTCTTCGGCGCGAACGACGCGGCGAAGGGCAGATTGACCAGGAACTCGTCCACCCCATCGGCGGCGAGGGCGGGGTCGATCACGGGCCGCAGCCCGAGGGCGAGTTCCGCGTCGACACGGTGCACCAGCGTTTCGCAGAGCATGCGCCGCACCCAGAACCGGGCATGGGGATCCGCGCCCCACACCCACATCGATTGGTCCAGCGGGGTGTCCGCGAAGACCTGGGCCGCCACCTGGGAGCTGGCGGTCAGCCAGGCGGGGTATCCGTCGTCGTGCGCCGGCAGATCGAGCTCCGTGTCACGGCTGAGGGGCCGTTCCTGGACGCGGCTGCGCAGCAGGCCGGAGAACATGCGCTGCACGCTTCCGGTGTGCCGGATCAGATCGACGAGGGACCAGCCGGGACAGCTCGGTACCGGCGTCGACAGGTCGGCCCCCTCGACGGCCGACACGAATCGAGCGGTCTCCGTCAGCACCGCCGCACAGTGGGTCTCCGGCTCGGACACCCATCGCCGGTCGGGAGAGCCGTCGCCACCCGCGCCCAGGTCCGCACCTGTGCCCCCGCCCAGGCCTGCACCCGCACTCGTACCCGGCCCCGCACCCGCTCCCCCGCCCATGTCTTCGCCCCTGGGATCGTCGGGATCGTCCATGTTGTTGCTGTCCATACGTTCGTCCACGCCCTCGTCCCTGTCCATCGGATGCGCTCTTCCTCGTCTCGCCTGCCCGGTCCGGCCACGCCAGCGGCGCCAGGAGCACGGTCCGGTGTATGCAGGAGTGATGGATCTTCAGGCACCGCGCGCCGTCCGGCCCCGCTCACTGACGCCGCGGCACGCACTGTCCGCGGTGCCCTTCGCGATGATCGCACTCGTCAGCGTGGGCGATCTCCTGGCCCCGCCCGATGTGCACCTCGGCCCGTTCCTCGCCGCCGCCCCCGCCGTGACGGCATCGTTCGCCGGGCCGCGGGCCACCGCGTTCATCGGCGCGGTCGCCGTGCTGGCGCAGGTGGTCGTCGCGATGGTGCGCGGCAGCGTCACCGATCTCAACCACAGCTTCCAGATCATCACACTGCTTCTGATCTCGGTGTTCGTGACCCTCTTCGCGCATCTGCGCGAAGTGCACGAGAAGGAACTGGTGCAGCTGCGTTCGGTCGCCGAGGCGGCGCAGCTGGTCGTGTTGCGGCCGTTGCGCGAGCGCCTGGGGCCGCTGCGTGTGGCGAGCGTCTACATGGCCGCGGCGGCGGAGGCACAGATCGGTGGTGATCTGTACGCCGCGGCGCGCACCGCCCACGGCACCCGGCTCATCATCGGCGACGTACGGGGGAAGGGGCTCGAGGCGGTCGGGGACGCGGCTCTCGTGCTGGGCGCGTTCCGTGCCGCGGCCCACCAGGAAGCCGACCTTCCTTCGCTTGCCGGCTATCTCGAACGGGCGGTGGCACCCGACCTGGACGGCGCTCAGGAACAGGGGGCCGGGGCGGAGGCGGGCAACGGGTCCGGCACCCTGGACGATGGTGACACCGCTGTCGGAGCCCGCGCCGGCGACCCGGGCGAGGCGTTCATCACGGCGGCTCTGCTCGACATCCCCGACACCGGCCGGGCGCTGCGACTCGTGAACTGTGGCCATCCCCCGCCGCTGCTCCTTCGCGGCAACCGTGTCATCCCGCTGGAGGTGGACCAGCCGTCACCGCCCCTGGGCCTCGTAGGGCTCGCTCCATCCCAACTCCTCGCGGAAACCTTCCCGTTCGAGCCGGGCGACATCCTGCTGCTCTACACCGACGGTGTCCTCGAGGCCCGCGACGAGAGCGGCGGCTTCTACCCGCTCGCGGAGCGTGCCGCCGCCTGGAACGGCACCGGGCCGCGCGCCCTGCTGAGCCATCTGCGCGACGACCTGCTCGCCCACACCCCCGCCCGGTCCCTGGGTGACGACGCCGCGATGGTGGCGATCGAGCGGCTCCGTCCACCCGCCCCGTCGCCCCCGTCCACCGCGTCCTCCCCGTCTCCTCCCCCCGCCCCATCCGCACCGTCCGCCCCATCTGAATGAGGGTGGAAGGGTGTGTGGGAGGGCGGGCGGAGGGAGGGTGCGCAGTCAGCCGCCCGGCTCAGAGACCCGCGTCCAGGAATCGCGTCAACGCCGTCCGGTCCATCGGGCCGGTGCCGGTGGCCGCCGCCTCGCCGTCCTTGATCAGGACGACGGTGGGCGCGCCGGTGACGCCGTAGCGCCGTACGGGATCCGGGCACCGGGTGATGTCGACCTTGACCACAGTCAGCCGGCCCGCGTACTCCTCGGCGGCGTCGCCCACGACCGGGTCCATCGCCTTGCACGCTTCGACGGCCTTCGGCCACGTCCCGTAGAAGTACGCGAGCACCGGGCTGTCGGCCATCGCGAGGATGAAGGCGAATTCCTCGTTCTCCCGTGGCTGGTGAACCCTGCGGGCCATGGCGCTCCTTGTGTTCCGATCCGTCCTGCGGCTCCCATCATGACCCGTCCGCGATCGAATTACGGCGGCCGCCCGGCGAGGTGCGCCGACGTCCGGCCCGTGAGGCGGATACTGACGGCACTGCGTCCGCCCGTGTGCCCAAGGAGCCGGTCATGGTCCTGCCTCCCCCGCCCCGCGGGCCTCTGGCCGGAAACGTCGCACGTCGCTCGGTACTGCTGGGCACGGCCGCCTGGTGTTTGAGCGCCACCGCCTGCTCGGGCGGTTCGACGTCCCCCACGGCCACGCCCCCAGCGGCCGGCTCCCCGGCCACTCACCCGTCGTCCGGCACCATGTCGCCCGGCACCACATCGCCCCCCACCGGCTCGCCCACACCGTCGGCCACGGCGAGTCCCCCCGCCGAGCTCCCGGCCTCCGTGGCGTGGCGCCCCGGCCCCGGCGAGATCGAGCCCGCGGCCAAGGTCGCCGCCGTCCGGCTCGTGGAGGCGCTCGGCACCTGGCCCGCCGGGCAGAGCGGCGACGACGACGCGGTCGGCCGGGTCGCCAAGCTGGGCATTTCCGAGGGCTTCGCGTCTCAACTCGCCCAAGAGGCAGGGACGTTGCGGCCCTCCGCCGATGCGGCTGTCGTCCGGGTCATCGACGCACAGTACGGCGGCATCCTGTCCGACACGGCCAGCGTGCTGGTCGTCTGCGACCAGCCGACCCTCACCGGCACCACGGTGAAGCCCGGCGGCACGACGGTCGACGTACGACTCAGTCGCACGTCCGACGGCTGGCGCGTCACGGCCCTGCATCCCGCCGCGCCCGGCCCCGCCCGCACGACGACCGCAGCGGCGCGCGACGTGCTCGCGCAGTCCCGGATCGAGCTGCCACCCGCCTCCATCGCCGACATCCGCAGCGGCGCCGTGCACGAGAGTGTGCTGCACGCCATGCTCCAACTCGCGGGCACCTACCGGCTGTCGGTCAGCGTCGTACGCTCAGGTCACCCGCTGGACGTGTTCGGCACCGACCGGCCGAGCGACCACCCACTGGGCCGGGCGTTCGACGTGTGGCGCGTCGACGGGCGCGCGGTGGTCGACCCCGCCACCTCACGCACTCTCATCACGGCTTTCATGCGGGCTGCCGCGGCCGCCGGTTCGTACAACGTGGGCGGTCCCGTATTGCTCACGGGCGGTACCACGGTGAACCAGTTCTTCTCCGACGACACCCACCACGACCATGTGCACGTCGGGTTCACTTCCTGACGGGGCGGCACGGCAGAGCGCGAGCGCCGGCGCGCACATCCGGCGCGTCTCCGGCTCGTCCCCGCCCCGCCGGTACGGGGGATGGTGGGGCGGCCCGCGTCCGGTCGCCGGTCAGGGGCCGGACCATGCGGCCATGGTTGCACCCGCACCGCTGACAGCGACGGTGTGGGTCACCCACCCGGCTCCCGCACGCAGGTGCAGGAGGAAGGACGTCGGATCCGGCAGGTAGTTGGGGAGTTCGCCGCGCAGGGCCAGGCCGCTCTGGAGGTGGGTACCGGGGGCGACGGCCAAAGTGGTGCCGGCGAAACCGGCGGTGATGCCGCGGTGAACATGGCCCGCGAGGACGCGCGCCACACGGGGGTGGCGCCCCACCGTCGCGGCCAGATCGTCACCGTCGGCCAGGCGCATGGCGTCCAGGAAGGGGATCCCGACGGGAAGGGGCGGATGGTGCAGACAGACGAATGCCGGTACGTCAGGACGGCGGGCAAGTACCGTGTCCAGCCAGGCGAGTTGAGCCGATCCCAGGCGGCCCGCCGGGGACCCGGCTACCTTCGAGTCACCCACGACGACGGTGAACTCGGGGTACTCCACGGCGTAATGCGTCTCCCGCGACCCCCCGAGGAACGCGGTACCGGCGAAGGTGGCCCGCAGCGTCCCGGGGTCGTCGTGGTTGCCCACGACCAAGTGCAGCGGCAGGGGAAACCCGGAGAGGATGTCACGCAGGACCGCGTACTCCTCGGGCCGGCCTCGGTCGACGAGGTCGCCCGTGATGACGACGGCGTCCGGTTGCGGATCGAGTGCGAGGGCGCGGCCCAGTGCACGGCTCAGCGCCTCCGCCGGCCCACCTGCCAGGGCACCTGCCGTGATGTGCGGGTCGCTGAGATGGGCTATGGCCAAGGTCATTCGCATACCCTTCCCCGCTGCTCACCGCCCCACGACCGGTCACGCCCACGGTGAACACGCGGGTACGGCATGGGCTTGGGAGCCGGTGCGGGTGCGGCGGGCGCTTGGGAGTCGAGGGGTGCGGTGAGCGCTTTTGGAGTCGTGGGCGTCTCACGTCATGGCGACGGTCAGGACGAACACCGAGTCCTCCAGCGCCTCCACGGTGTGCGCCGCGCCCGGCACGGCCAGCAGGTCGCCGTGGCGCCCCTCCCAGGTCTCCCCGCCCGAGGCGAGCCTGACGCGGCCCGACCACACCAGGAGCGTGGCCTCACCGCCGAGTGCGTGCTCGCTGAGCGAGTTCCCCGCGGTCAGAGCCATCACCGTCTGACGCAGTACGCGTTCGTGCCCGCCGATCACGGTGGACGCGCTGCGCCCCGCGTCCGCTTCCCGGGCGGCCTTCAGCTGGGCGCGGGCAATGGCTTCCAGGGAAAACTTCTCCATGTCTTGCTCTCACTTCCTTGGGCGAAGGGTGCGGGCCCCGCCGCCGGGGCGACGTACAGCCCGACCTTGGCAGAACCGCGGGTCGGCAGCACGCCAGGACGCGCCGGGACCCGGCCGATCCCGACGGGACCCGACCGGCCATGGCGGTGCGCAGGGTTCCATGGCGGTGCGCAGGGGATCCATGGCCGCGTTGGGACCTACCCCGGGCGCAGGACCGCTCGTGCGATCATCGGACCTCACGGGGAGCAGGGGGGCCGGATGTTGGTGACGTTGAGCGGCGGAGCGGGCGCGGGCAAGACGACGCTGGCCGCGGCGCTGGCGGCCGACGCGCCCGACGGGCCCGTGCGGGTTCTGCACGGTGACGACTACTACGTCCGCACCCCGGAGCGAGGCGTGTGGACGCATGACGGGACGGGAACTCCTCGGCTGGACGTGGGAGACCCCCGCTCGATGGACGGGGAGCGCCTGAGCCGCGATACCGACACCGCCCTCGCGGCCGCCGCCCACGTCATCGTCGACGGCATGTTTGCCCACCACACAGCCCCTCGGACACAGACCGCCCGCTTCGACGTGTTCGTCGATCTGCCGGCCGATCTCCGTCTGGCACGCAAGATAGCGCGCAAGTGTCTGCGCGACGGGTTCCCTCTCGAGGTGCTGCTGCGCAACTACCTCGACCATCGCCGCGACGCCCACGCCCGGCACGTCGAGCCACTGCGCCACTCCTGCGACCTGATCGTCGATGCCACCCTCGCACCCGACGTGCTGGCCCGGACCGTGTGGCAGGCCGTTGCCAACAGGGCTTTTGCCGGCGAGGCCATCGTCAACAAGACCTGCCCACACGGCGATTGACCTCAGGTGCCCGACAGGCCCAGTCCGTCCACCAGCGCCGTCGCCGCGCTCTTGACCACCGCGTCGTCCGCGGCGGCGTCGGCGGTCGTGTGGTTGGTGTAGATCGCGATGATCACGGGGCGGCCGGAGCGGGGCCATGCGACGGCGATGTCGTTCGCGGACCCGTAGGAGTCGCTCGTGCCGGTCTTGTCGCCGACGGTCCAGTCCTTGGGCACCCCGGCGCGGATCCGCGCGTCCCCCGTGGAGGTGGCGCGCAGCCAGGTGGTCAGACGGTCCCGGTCCGGGGGCGCGAGCGCGCAGCCGAGGGTGGTTTTTGCCAGGTCGCGGCCCATGGCGGCTGGGGTCGTGGTGTCGCGTCGCTCACCGGGCTGCCAGTCGTTCAACTCCGGTTCCCAGCGGTTCAGTCGGGAGACCGGGTCGCCCAGGGAGCGGTAGTAGCGGGTCAGGCCCTGGGGGCCGCCGACCTGCCGGAGCAGCAGATTGCCCGCCGTGTTGTCGCTGCGGGTGACGGCCGCACGGCAGAGCTCGGCGACGGTCATGCCCTTCTCCCCGTTGCCTTGTGTGAGGGGCGAGTTGGCGACCTCGTCGGCCTTGGTCCAGTGGATCACCTTCTCCATGAGCCCGGGTTCGGTGTGCCGCGCCCGGTCAAGGACGGCGGCGCACACCATCGCCTTGAAGGTGGACAGGGAGGGGAAGCTCTCGTCACCCCGGTAGGAGACGGTCCGTCCGGTGCCGGTGTCCAGGGCGAAGGCGCCGATCCGTGCGTGGTGGGCCGCCTCCAACTGGCTGAGTTCAGCCGCCACATGGGTGCCGGACACACCGAGGGACGTGTGTGCCGAACGGGTGGGGACCGGCGCGACGTCGGCCGCCTGCGCGGTCGATGCCGCGGTGGTGGTGAACGCCACGAGGGCGAGCAGGACCGCGGGGCCCTTCGTGCGGACGTGGCGCAGGGAAGCAAGGCGTGTCGTGTTGTCTCGCATGCCTCCAGCAGAACAGGCGCACAGGGTCGACGTCCAAGAGGCGTCCAGGAAACGCGGCCATAGCGATCCGCCTATCGGGGCCGCTCCGGCCGTGTGGGTGAGACCGCGGCCGGTGGTCGGGACCTTCCGCCCACTCGCTCTCCGCAGCGCCGCGCCCGGGAGGCGGCGGACGCTTCTGCCCGTCCCCGCGTCCCCCGTATGGTGAAGCGTCACATGTGCTCGGGCAGAGGGGAATCGATGGTGCGCAGGACCAGGATCATCCGACATGCCGCTGTAGCGGCGGCCGCCCTGCTGGTCTCGGCCGGGCTCGGCTCATCGGCGCTCGCGGCCTCCCCGCCCCCCGGGGCGCCCCAGCTGCCCCCGGCCTCCCCCGCCTCTCCGGCCTCGTCCGCGGAGCCGAACCCCGAGGCCGCGCGCCTGGCCGCCTACTGGAGTGCCGCCCGCATGACGGCCGCGCTGCCGGAAGCGAGCGGCGCGCACAGGGAGGCGGCGGCCCGTACCAGCCCACCCACCGTGGACGGGCCGAGGCCCGGCGAGTTCATCCCGCCGAGCAAGAGCTTCGACGGCATCCCCGAGGCCGGTACGTTCTTCTGGACCGACGCCTCCGGTACGGGGCGCACCTGCAGCGGCTCGGTGGTGCGCAGCCCCGATCACGACCTGGTGCTGAGCGCCGGACACTGCCTCAAGGGGTACGCCGGCTCCTCGCCCCGCCATCACCTGGGGTTCGTACCGCAGTACCACGACGGGCTCAAGCCCTTCGGTGTCTTCCCGGTCAAGGACAACGGTGTGTACGTCTCCCAGGAGTACTACGACCTGGGTGAACACGCGGGCGCCGCCTATGACTTCGGGTTCGCGGTCACCGAACCCAACGAGGACGGGAAGCGGCTGGAGGACGCGGTGGGCGCGGTCCAGCTGCTGACCGGGTCCGGGTACGCGCACACCCCGGTCCGGATGATCGGCTACCCCGGCAACGCCGACAAGCCGTTGGAGTGCCTGAGCCGGACCACCAAGTGGGTCAGTGACGACGCGGCCGACCCGGGCACCTTCTCGCGCATCGCCTGCGACGGTTTCGTGGGCGGGACGAGCGGGGGGCCCATGCTGGTGCCGTGGCCCGGGGGTTGGGCCGTGATCGGCGTCATCGGCGGCTACCACACCGGTGGCAACACGCCGCAGGTCTCCTACAGCGCGTACTTCGGCGCCGCCACCCAGTCGCTGTACGAGGCCGCCACCACGGGCGCTCCACCGGACGGTCCCGCCTCCTGACGGCAGGGCCCGTCTCCCTGCGCGAGGTGCGCGACGAGGACCTGCCCGCGTTCTGGGTGCATCGGGGGCCTCCCCCCTCCCGCTTCAGGGATTGCGCAACCATGGAACCGTAGCGCCGTGCCGGGCGTTGTTATGCGAGGACGCATCCGGCACAACCACGGAGGATCAACATGGGCGTGAGCCTCGCCAAGGGCGGCAATGTCTCGCTCAGCAAGGAAGCCCCGGGGCTGACCGCCGTCACGGTCGGTCTCGGCTGGGACGTGCGGACGACCACGGGCACGGACCACGACCTCGACGCCAGCGCGCTGCTGTGCGACGAGAGCGGCAAGGTGCTCTCCGACAGCCACTTCGTCTTCTACAACAACCTGACCAGTCCCGACGGTTCGGTTCAGCACACCGGTGACAACCTCACCGGTGAGGGCGAGGGCGACGACGAGACGATCAACATCGACCTCACATCGGTCCCCGCGCCGGTCGCGAAGATCGTGTTCCCGGTCTCCATCCACGACGCCCAGGCGCGCGGTCAGAGCTTCGGCCAGGTGCGCAACGCCTATATTCGCGTGATCAACCGGGCGGGCGGTGCCGAGCTGGCCCGCTATGACCTCAGTGAGGACGCCTCGACCGAAACGGCCATGGTCTTCGGTGAGCTCTACCGCCACGGCACGGAGTGGAAGTTCCGCGCCGTCGGCCAGGGCTACGCCTCGGGACTCGCCGGGATCGCCTCCGACTTCGGCGTCAACGTCTGAGGTAGAGGAGACCCCGCACCGCCCGCCGCGCGCACCTCCCGCCGTCCGCGGCGCTCTTCCCGGCGGGCGGCGGCTGTACGGCGCCCCCGGCGGCGGCCCTCTTCCGATGATCGGGGTTCTCACGCGGGCGGGTGAAGGGGGCGTCGTCCACCTGGACTTGGCAGGCCGATCGCCGCTACGAAGGGCTCGCACACCTTCACCCTGGCCGCCCCGACCATCCTGGACGGGCCTCACCGAGCTCACCAGGAGGCGTACCCGCCGTGGAGTGGTTCTCGTCGTCGGCGTACTGGCTCGGCAGGCTCGTGTTCCAGCGCTCCCTGGCGGCGGTGTACGTGGTGGCGTTCCTCGCGGCGGCGCGCCAGTTCCGACCCCTCATCGGGGAACGCGGCATGCTGCCCGTCCCCGACTTCGTGCGGCGCGTACCGTTCCGCAGCGCCCCCAGCCTCTTTCACCTGCGGTACTCGGACGCGCTGTTCGCCGCATGCTCCTGGGCGGGAGCGCTGCTGGCCGCGGCCCTCGTGGCGGGGGCGGCGGACGCCGTGCCGCTCTGGGCGGCGATGCTGTGCTGGACGGTTCTGTGGGCGCTGTACCTGTCGATCGTGAACGTCGGTCAGACCTGGTACGGCTTCGGCTGGGAATCGCTGCTGCTGGAGACCGGCTTCCTCGCTGTCTTTCTGGGCAATGACGAGGTCGCACCGCCGGTGGTCCTCATGTGGCTGCTGCGGTGGGTGCTGTTTCGCGTCGAGTTCGGCGCGGGGCTCATCAAGATGCGTGGCGACGCCTGCTGGCGCGATCTGACCTGCCTGTACTACCACCACGAGACCCAGCCGATGCCGGGGCCGCTGAGCTGGTTCTTCCATCACCTGCCGAAGCCGGTCCACCGCGTCGAGGTGGCCGCCAACCATGTCGTCCAACTCGTGGTGCCCGTCGCCCTGTTCACCCCTCAGCCGGTGGCGGGAGCAGCCGCGGTCCTCGTCATCTGCACCCAGCTGTGGCTGGTGCTCTCCGGCAATTTCGCCTGGCTGAACTGGCTGACCATCGTCCTGGCCGCCTCCGCCGTGGATGGTCCCCGCGTAGCGCGAGCGCCCGCACTGCCGGGCCCTCCGCTCTGGTACGAGATCGTTGTCCTCCTCATCGCCGCCCTCGTGCTGGGACTGAGCTACCGGCCGGCCCTGAACCTCCTTTCGCGCGGGCAGCTCATGAACACGGCCTATGAGCCGCTGCACTTGGTGAACTCCTACGGGGCGTTCGGGAGCATCACGCGCCTGCGCCACGAGGTGGTCATCGAGGGGACGGCGGACGAGGAGATCACTCCGCACACCGTGTGGCGGGAGTACGCGTTCCGCGGGAAGCCGGGTGATGTGCGGCGGCTGCCACGGCAGTTCGCGCCCTACCATCTGCGGCTCGATTGGATGCTCTGGTTCCTGGCGCTCTCACCCTCGTACGGGTACTCCTGGTTCAGCGCCTTCGTAGAGCGGCTTCTGGTCAACGACCGTGACACTCTGCGCCTGTTGCGGGACAACCCCTTCCCCGACACCCCGCCCGTCTTCGTCCGCGCCCGCCTGTGGCGCTACCGCTTCACCACCTGGCAGGAGCTGAGGGCCACCGGAGCGTGGTGGCACCGGGAGGCGCCCCGCGAGTTCCTGCCCCCCACGACGTTGCGGTGAAGGGCTGCAACCCCATGGGCATCAGCGCCAGGGGCGCCCGACGGCCCTCAAGCACCGGTGTGTTCAAGCACCGGTGTGTTCAAGCACTGGTGTGCTCAAGGACCGGTGTACTCAAGGACCGCGGACGCCGGCGATGTCACCCGGTGAACATCCGCGTCGTCAGGTTGCCGCCGGCCCGGTCATCGACGCGAGGACCGTGTGCAGGTCCTCACCCGGCGCGGGGCGCAGCGCCGGGGCCAGCCGGTCCGCGCGGTAGTGCCAGCGGTGGTCGAGGTCCTGGTGCACCTCGTCGTCGAGGGTGACGGCGCTGTCGCTGTCGAGCAGCGAGACCAGCTCGGCGGTGAGATCGGGCCACGACACATGCCCGCTCACCGCGTTCGCCACACCGTGGACGGGGGCGTCGAGGCAGGAGATGACGGCGCGGGCCAGGGCGGCGGCGTGCACCCAGGGCGCGCCGTACCAGTCGTGGCCGCCGGCGCCGGGGGCCGGCAGGCTGATGGGCCGCCCGGCGAGCGCGGCCTGATACAGCAACCCCGTTGCGCCCCAGCGCAGTTGGTCACGGAGCCGGTCGTGGGCTCCCCACACGATGGGTGAGCGCACGGCGCTCGCGCCACCCCTGCCCTGCGTGCCCGCCGCGTTCAGCAGCAGCCGTTCGCAGTCGATCTTGGCCTGGCCGTACGCGCTCAGCGGTGCCTGGGAGGGTGATTCCTCCGCGACCTGGGCGGCCGAGGGACGGCCGTAGGCGTCGACGCTGCTCACGAAGACGAAGGGGCCGCGCCGCCAGGCGTCGACCATGGCGCGCATCGCGGCGACGTCCACCTCCGGGCGGGTGAAGGTGCACGCCGCGTGGATCACCGCGTCGGCGCCCTCGACCGCGGCGCGCAGGCTGTCCAGGTCGCCGAGGTCGCCCTCGATCACCTCGACGCCCTCGCCGCCCACGAGGTGCGCGGACTCGGGGCGTGCCAGCGCGAGCACCGGCCGTCCCTGGGCGGCGAGTTCGCGCAGCACGAACGCGCCGACGCCGCCCGTGCCGCCGGTCACCAGGACCGTACCCTCGCGTGACCTGCGCGGGCGTGTGCCGACGGCCACCGGCGCCGACGCCGACGCCGATTCCGATCCCGATGCCGCGACGCTTGCGGTTCGCTCCGCCTCGCGCGCGTCCAGGAGCGCCGCCACCGCTCGCGGTGTACGGGTCTGCATGATGTCCAGGCCGGTCAGCGGCAGGGTGAGCGTGGAGCGCAGGCGTTCGGCGAGCTGGACGGCGGTCAGGGAGTGGCCGCCGAGCGCGAAGAAGTCGTCGTCCGGTTCCGGCCGCCTACCGAGGAGCCCGGCGAACGCCTCCGTCACGGCTTCGGTGTAGCGGCTTCGGGCCGTCGTGGGGTGCGGGGCCGCGGGCAGCCGGGCGGTGTCGACCGCGCCGTCGGGCGTACGCGGCATCCGGTCCAGGAGCATGACGGTGGCGGGCACCAGGTCGCGTCCGAGGACGCCGCGCAGATGGGCGCGGAGCTGGACGGGCGAGGGCCCGCCGGTCCGGCTCAGTACGGCGTAGGCGAGCAATGGGCCACCGTGCGGATCCGGCACGTGTGCCTCGGCCACGTCCGGGTGGGCCAGGAGCCTTGCCTCGGCCGGGTGTCCCGCGTCTGCCGGGGACTCGGCGCGGCGGCCGGGGAGGCGGGAGAGCGGGACGTCGGGGTCGGCCGCGACCGCGGTGAGCAGTTCGGCGAAGGACGCGCCGAGAGCGTCGCCCGTCTCGTCGTCGAGGGCGGCTCGCGCGTACTGGACGAGGCTCGCGGGGCGGTCGGTGTCCAGGAGGCCGAGGGTCAGGTCGAACTTGGCCTCGCCCAGGCCCACGTCGACCGCCGACGCCTCAAGCCCCTGCAGTTTCAAGGCAGTCGGTTCGCCGACGACGTCGGTGGTGACGCGTACCAGGGCGGTGCCGTCGTCGCCCCGGGCTTCGCTGCCGAGCCGCTCCAGGATCAGGTCGAACGGCACGTCGCGGTGGTGCTGAGCGGTGAGCAGGGCGTCGCGGACCCGCTCGACGAGGGTGGCGAAACCGGGGTCGCCGGACAGGTCGACGCGTACCGGCAGTGTGTTGACGCACAGTCCGACCAGGCCGCGCATGGCCTGGCCCTCGCGGTGGGTGGCGGCGCAGCCGATGACGAGGTCCGTCTCGCCGGTGAGCCGGTGCAGCGCGGCGAACGCGGCGGCGAGGCCCACCGTGAAGGCGGTGGCGTGGCGGGTGCGTCCCAGGTCACGCAGGGCGGGCAGGACGTGGTCGCCGAGTGCGGCGGTGCGGGTCACGGCCGGGCGCCGTGCCACGTCCGCGGGCGGGGCGGTGGGGCGGGGCAGCTTCGGCGGGGTGGCTCCGGCGAGCGTACGGCTCCAGTGGGCGAGGCCATCGTCGAGGCGGCCCGCGTCGGCGTGCTCACGGCGCGCGAAGTCCGCGTACTGCGGCGGCTCGGGCAGGGTGAGGGTGCGGCCGTCCACCGCGGCGGCGTAGAAGGCGGCGAGTTCCTCGGCCACGGTCTCCAACGAACCGCCGTCGATGGCTATGTGATGGAACGTCACCAACAGTGTGTGGTCCTGTGGTGCGTGGCGCAGGACGAGGGCGCGCGGGATGGTGCCCGCTGCCAGGTCGAAGGGGCGGCGGGCCTCCTCGGTCAGGACATCGCCGCCGTCACCGGGCGATTCGACGAGCGTGACCGGGATCGCCTCGGGGGCGGGCAGGGTTTGCTGCCAGGGCTCGTCGCCGTCGCGTCCGTAACGGGTGCGCAGAATGCCGTGGCGGCGTACGAGTTCGGTGAGGGCCCGGCTCACGGCATCCAGGTCGAGCGGGCCGCGCAGCCGGGTGGCGAACGGCACGCTGTACTGGGCGCCGTTCTGGCCGAGGCGGTCCATCAGCCACATGCGGCGCTGTGCGCGGGTGAGCGGGGCGGGTCCGAGGTCACGTACGGCTGCGGGGGCCGGCGCCGAGGTGCGGTCCGCGGCGCGGGCGCGGGCCCTGCGCAGCAGCTCTTCCTGGAGGGCGGCGGAGCTGTCAGTGGCCATCGGTGTCCTCGGGCGCGTCGGGGTTGAGATCGGTGTGGGCGGCGAGCAGGGCGCGCTCGACCAGGGCGGCGTGTCCGGCCACCGTGGGGGCGGTGAAGAAGTCGGCGAGGGACAGCTCGACGCCGAGCTCCTCGCGCAGGTCCTCGGCGACGACGAGGGCGAGCAGGGAGTGGCCGCCGAGGTCGAGGAAACCGGCGTCGGGCCGGGTCACCTCGCAGCCCAGCGAGCGGCTCCACACGTCGGCCACGGCCTGCTGGAGCGGGGTCAGCGGTGCGCCGGCGCCGGCGGTCCGGACGGCGGTGCCGAGCTCCGCGAGGGCACGGCGGTCCACCTTGCCGGAGGTGGTGAGCGGCAGGTGGTCGACGAACGTCAGCTCGTCGGGGACGAGGTGCGCGGGCAGCACCGCGGTGAGCCGGGCCAGGAGCGCTTCGGAGCGCGGTACGGGTCCTGGTCCTGCCACCACATAGGCGGCGAGGCGGGTGTCCTCGGGGGTGGGACGGCGGACCGTGACGGCCGCGTCGTCCACCTCGGGCTGCTCGCGCAGCGCGTGCTCGATCTCGCCCGGCTCGATCCGGAAGCCCCGCACCTTGACCTGGTCGTCGGTGCGGCCGTGGAAGTCGAGGACGCCGTCGGGGCGGGCCGACACGAGATCGCCGGTGCGGTAGAGGCGGCCCAGCGTGGGGTGGTCGACGAAGCGTTCCGCGGTCAGCTCGGGCTGCCCGGTGTATCCGTGGGCCAGCCGGCTGCCGCCGATCCACAGCTCGCCGCGGGTTCCGGCCGATGCGGGCCGCCCCTGCTCGTCGAGGACGTGGGCGGTGGCGCCTGCTATGGGGCGGCCGATGGGGACCGGGCCGTCGCAGTCGGCGTCGCTGACGCGATGGGCGGTGGCGAAGGTGGTCGTCTCGGTCGGGCCGTAGCCGTTGACGAGCTCGACCCAGGGGAAGGCGCGCAGGACGGCGCGGGCGTGCTGGGCGGCCATCGCCTCGCCGCCGACAACGACGGTGCGCAGCAGCGTGAAGAGGCGGGAGCGGCGCGCGGCCAGCTGGTGGAACAGGGCCGTGGTGAAGAACGCGACGGTGACGCTGTGCCGTTCCACCTCCTTGGCCAGCTCCTCGAACGAGGGGCGTTCGGTGGTGCACACCACGACGCCGGCGCCGTTGGCGAGCGCCGCCCACACCTCGAAGG
Organism: Streptomyces sp. NPDC048361; assembly: GCF_040651795.1. Classification (NCBI taxonomy): domain Bacteria; kingdom Bacillati; phylum Actinomycetota; class Actinomycetes; order Kitasatosporales; family Streptomycetaceae; genus Streptomyces; species Streptomyces sp. NPDC048361. The sequence goes on along the minus strand of NZ_JBEZKW010000058.1, from coordinate 7,515 downwards.
TGGAGCCGTCGAAGGTCGCCGGGGAGTGCAGCAGGACCCGGTCGCGTGCGGTGACGGTGACGTAGTCGGGGTCGGTGACGAGTTCGGCGATGGCGCCGTGGCGGACGGCGACGCCCTTGGGTCGGCCGGTGGAGCCGGAGGTGAACATGACGAACGCGGTGTCGTCGGGGCCGGGCCCCCCGGTCGCCGTCTCCGCGTCGGCGAGGTGCTCGTCGTCGGGCAGGGCGAGGGTGGCGCCGGGCGGGCCGGCGGATTCGAGCAGCTTGCCGTCGCCGACGGTCAACGTGGCTCCGGAGTCCTCCAGCATGGCCGCGGTACGGGGCGCGGGGTGCGCCGGGTCCAGGGGTACGCAGGCGGCGCCCGCCCACCACAGGGCGAGCTGGGCGACGACGGTCCTGGCCGAGCGGGGCATGAGGAGTGCCACGGAGTCGCCGGGGCGCACGCCGTGTTCCTGGAGGTGGGCGGCGAGGCGCCGGGCGGAGGCGGCCAGCTGGGCGTAGGTCAGCGTGGTGTCGCCGTCCGCCACGGCGAGGGCGTGCGGGGTGTGTTCGGCGTGCCGCGCCACCAGGGCGGGCAGGCCGGTCGGGGCCACGGTCACGGTCGTTTCCTTCCGGTCGTCGGTGCGGGGCTGCAAGGTGCTCACGTCAGGATCCCGGGGTGCGGGCCGCGGCACGGCGCTTGTCGAGCACGGCGGCGATCGACCGCAGGTCGGGCTGGCGCAGCAACTCCGGTGCGCGCAGGCGTACTTGGGTCGCCTTTTCCAGCGCTTCGAGGAGGCGGGCCGCGAGAAGGGAGGTGCCGCCCGCGCCGGCGAAGTTGTCGTCGAGGGTGGTCTCGGGGCGGCCGAGCAGATCGCGGACGGTGCGGAGTACGAGCCGTTCGTCGGCGGTGGCGTCCTCCGGTACGGCGGCGTCGGACGGGACGGCTCCGGACGCCTGTGCGGCCTCCTTCAGGAGGGCCGACCGGTCCACCTTGCCGTTGGCGTCCAGCGGGAAGGCGTCCACGATCCGCACCGTGGAGGGCACGGCTTGTTCGGGCAGCCAGGCTCGTACGCCCGTGAGGAGGTCGTCCGCGGTGGGTATGGCACCGGGAGCCGGGAGGACGTGGGCGACCAGCCGGGCGCGGCCCTCGGCGTCACGCGGGGCCGTGACCACGGCGCTGCGCACGTCGTCGTGCTGCTCGAACGCGGCCTCGACTTCGGCGGGTTCGATGCGCACCCCGCTGATCTTGACCTGGTCGTCGAGACGGCCGAGGAAGACGAGACGGCCGTCGTCCAGCATCCGCACACGGTCACCGGTGCGGTACATGCGCTCCAGGCCGGCGAGTTGGGCCGGCGGGGTGGTGAAGCGGCGGGCGGTCAGCTCGGGGTCGAGGTAGCCGAGGGCGAGACAGGTTCCGCCGATGCGCAGCTCGCCGTCCGCACCGCGTGCGACGACGTTGCCGTCGGCGTCGGTGACGGCGACGGTCGCGCCCGCGATCGGGGTGCCGATCGGCGGCGCGTCGTCGGTGGTCACGTCCGGGTCGCTCGCCCGCATCGCGTGGGTGGTGGTGACGACGGTGGCTTCGGCGGGGCCGTAGGCGTTGTGCACGGTGGCGGTGACGTCGAGGCCGGGACGGCGGCGCATCCGGTCACCTCCGACGACGAGGTGTCGGAGCTTCAGCTCCTGGGGCCAGGGCCGGTCGAGGAGCGGCTCGATCATGGGGGTCGCGGCGACGCACACCGTCAGCTCCGCCTCGCGCCACCAGTCGGTGAGGGCGGCCGGGTCCCAGCGGACCTCGTCGGGGGCGGGTATGAGGGCCGCGCCGCAGGTCAGACCCGACCACAGTTCGAGCAGGTGGGGGTCGAAGGCGACGCCGATCAGCAGGGACTGCCGGTCACCGGGGGCGAGCCCGGTCTCCTCGCGGTACCAGTCGACGAGGGCGGCCAGGGCGGGTTCGGCGACCGTGACGGCCTTCGGCCGGCCGGTGGAGCCGGAGGTGAGCACGGCGTAGAGGGCCTCGGCCGGCGCGGTGCGCGCGCCGGGCGCGACGGGCGTGAAGGCGGCCACGACGGATGAGGCGGCGTTGACCCCCTCGCCCGACACCGGCAACTCCACCTGGTCGGCGGCATCGTGATACTCCGTCAGGACAGCGGGGTCGCCGATGAGGCAGACGACGCCGATGTCCTCGGCGACCGCCGCGATGCGGCGCTCTCCGGGGCGCGGTCCGAGCGGCAGGTAGACCGCCCCGACGCGGGCCAGCGCGACCGCCGTGACGACCAGGGCGGCCGACCGGTCGAGGCACACCCCTACGACGTCACCCGGCCCGACCCGGCCGGCCAGTGTCGCGGCAACCGCCTCGGCTGCCTCGTCGAGCTGCGCATAGGTCCAGCGGTGCTTCCCATCGATGACGGCGGGGGCCTCGGGTGAGCGGCGTACCCACTCCTCGTAGCGCGCGAGCACCCCCTGGGCGGCGGTCTCGGCGAGCGGGGCGCCGTGCAGAATGCTCGGGACGGCGCCGCCCGACTGGCCTTCGTTGGGGCGCTCCGCATCCTGACGGTTCATCAACTGCTGGGTCATCACGACTCCTTCGGCGTGCTGAGGGCGGGGACGGCGGTGCCGGCGAGGGCGCGGGCCTGGTCGGCGAGGACCGGGTGCTGGAAGAGCAGGCGCAGCGAGGGGCGCTCCCCCAGGCGCGGCTCAAGCCACGCCGCCAGCTGCGCGGCGAGGAGCGAGTGGCCGCCGATGTGGAAGAAGTGCGAGGTCTCCTCGAAGCGGTCGTGGCCGAGCACTTCGCGCCAGCCCTCGGCGAGCAGGACGACGGCCGGGTCGCCGGAGCCGGCCGGGTCCGTCAGCGGGGCCGCTTCCTCAACGGGCTCGGCGGGCACCGTGTCGGCCGCCGTGCGGGCCAGGGCCACCCGGTTCGGCTTGCCTCCGGCGAGGGTCGGCATGGAGTCGAGGAGCACCCAGCGGGAGGGCACCAGCGCGCCGGGGAGGCGGCGGGACAGCTCGGCGTGGAGCGCCTGCTCGTCCCATTCCCCGACTTCGTCGGCGCGTTCGCGGAAGGCGACGAGGCGGGGGCCACCGTCGGCTTCGCGGTCGAGGACGACGGCGCACGACCGGCCGCCGAGCGCGGCCGAGGCCGCGGCCTCCACCTCTTCGAGTTCGATGCGGTAGCCGCGCAGCTTGATCTGGTTGTCGCGGCGACCGAGGAAGCGCAGCAGTCCGTCGTCGCCGCGGTAGCCGAGGTCGCCGGTGAGGTAGACGCGTTCGCCGTCCAGGGCGTCGACGGTGACGAAGCGGGCCGCGGTGGCCTCCGGGTTCTTGACGTACCCCTCGGCCAACCCGGCGCCTGCGATGGCCAGTTCACCGACCGCGCCGGTGGGAAGGGGGCGCAGCGCCTCGTCCAGGACGTGGATCCGCTCGCCCGGGAGTTCGCCGCCGAGCGGGATCTCGGCGCCCTCGACGAGGCTGTCCGGGGTGATCTCGTGCACGGTGGAGCTGATGGCGGCTTCGGTCACGCCGTAGACGTTGAGCACGGTGAAGGCGGGGCTGCCCGCGGGGCCGGTGCCGGTCGCGCCGTTGGTGCCGGTCGCGCCGTTGGTGCCGGTCGCGGAGCCGGAGCCGGCCTCGCCGTTGGTGCCGGTCCCGCCGTCGGTGCCCGCTTCGGCGAAGAACGTACGCATCACGTCGGCCGGGATGCGCTCGCCCCCGAGGACGAGCAGCCGCGGGGCCCAGCGTCCTTCGGTGAGCACGGGCAGCAGGTCCTGGCGGGTGGCGAGGAAGTAGCTGGTGGGCAGGTTGGCCACGGTGACCCGGGCCGCGGCGAGCGTCTGCGCGAGCTCGCCGCCGGTCGGTACGTCCTGCTCGGGTACGACCAGGCAGGCGCCGGCGTGCAGCGAGGGCAGGACCTCTTCCAGGGCGACGTCGAACGACGGCTGTGCGAAGAGGAGCACCCGGTCGCCGGGCCCCAGCGCGAACCGCTCGGCCACGCCGCTCAGATGGTTCACGAGCGCGTCCCGGCCGACGGCGACGGCCTTGGGTATGCCGGTCGAGCCGGAGGTGTGGATGATGTACGCCGTGTCGGGCACCACGTCGGCCGCGCGGGCGGCCGGCAGGACCGCGGCGTCGACCGTGGCGCTCGGCAGACCGGCGGGGACGGCCACCTGGGCGCCCGGGGCGGTGAGGACGAGCGCGGGTGCCAGCCGGTCGAGCAGCAGCTCAAGACGGGCGGCCGGGTCGGACGGCGACAACGGGCAGTAGACGGCGCCGGTGCGCAGGCAGGCGAGCAGCGTCACGACCGAGTCGGCGCCTCGGGGCAGTACCGCTGCGACCGGCTGTCCCGCGCTCACTCCCGCGGCCAGCATCCGCTCGGCGAGCGACGTCACCCGGGCGTCGAGCTCCCCGTAGGTGATGCGGCGGGCGCCGATGAGGAACGCGGGCAGCGACGGGTCCTGGTGGGCGGCAGGGTCGAGCGGATCGCGGTCCGGCTCCACGGCGGGCGCGGGGGCCACGGGCGTGGGCGCCGCGGGGAGCGCGAGGTCGGCGAGGGCGGTGGCCGGAGTGTCCAGGTAGGCGCGCAGCAGGTCGAGGAAACGGTCGGCGAGCAGGGTCGCCACGTCCTCGCCGAAGAGGTCGGCGTCGTAGTCCCACACGAGGGTCATGCCGGCGACGCCGTGGCGCAGGCTGACGCCGCGCCGGTCGTCGGGGAGCAGCACCACGTCGAGGTCGAAGCGGGTGGTGCCGGTGTTGAACCCCTCGAAGAGGGTGATGTCGAGGCCGGGCACGTCGAGTTCGGGCAGCGGCGCGTCGTGGGCGCTGAACATGACGCTGAACAGCGGGTTGTCGGCGCCCGATGTGTGCAGGCCGAGCGCCCGGGTCAGCTCCTGGACCGGCACCTCCTGGTGCGGGAGCGCACGGATGAGGGTGTCGGTGACGTCGTCCATGGTGTCCTCGGCGGGTGCGCCGGGATCCAGGTCGAGGCGGAGCGGGATGGTGTTGACGAACATGCCGACGGCGTCCTCGTAGCCGCGGGGGCGGTTGCCCACGGCGGTTCCCACCACCATCTGGCTGCGTCCGCTGTGGCGCCGCAGCAGTTCGGCGAAGAGCCCGAGCAGGGTGGCGAACGGGGTGAGGCCGCGTTCACGGGTGTGGGCGCGCAGCCGCTCCGCGAGGTCCGCGCCGATCGACTGGCGCAGCTGACCGCCGTGGTGGCGCCGCCGCGCGCCGGGCCGGGCGAGCCCGGGCAGCGGCATGTCGTACGAGGCGTCGCGCAGGGTGCCCGCCCAGTACTCCAGGCTGGCGCTCAGCTCGTCGGCGCGTACGTCGCCGGCCCGCTCCCGTACGTGCTCGGCGTACGAGCTCGGCTCGGGCAACTCGACTGCCTCACCGCGGACTTGGGCGCTGTAGACGGTGAAGACGTCGTTCAGCAGGATGGCGAACGAGTGCCCGTCGTGGATCAGGTGGTGCTCGACGTGGATGAGCCGGTGCTGGTCCTCAGCGAGCTTGACGAGGGTCCAGCGCAGCAGGGGTGCGTCGAAGGTGTCGAGCGGGGTCTCCGCCTCGGTCCGCAGCAGCTTCTCGAAGGCGGCCTCGGGGTCGGCTTCCCAGGTGATGTCCACGGTGCGCAGCCGCGGCGCGCAGAAGTCGGCGACCCGCTGGCCCGGCATGGCCCCGGCCACGGGCACCAGTTCGAGGCGCAGGCCGGGGTGGCGGGCGAGCGTCGCGGCGAGGCCGCTGCGCAGCGCGTCCACGTCGAGGGTGCCCCACAGGTCGAGGGAGGCGGTGAAGTTGTAGGCGCGGCTGCCCGGCTGCACTTGCTCGTGCAGCCAGACGATCTCCTGCGAGGAGGAGAGGGGGAGCATGGGCGATCCCTTGGGTTGTCGGGTCGAAGGCGCGGGACGCGGTCGTGCGCCCGCACGGCGGTGCGCCGGACGGTTCGCGGATCGCGCGGCCCGGCCGGATGGTGAGGCTGGGGGTGAGGGCGGGGTGTCGGGAAGGTCGGGGTTCGGGAAGGTCGGTGTGACGGTCGGGCCGGGGTGTCAGGAAGGACGGGGCCGCGCGCAGGCGGCCCCGTACGGCACGGGTCGCGCCCGCCGGTCAGTGGACCGGCGCGTCGACGGGGAGCGCCGCACACAGGGCCGCGAAGGCGTCTTCGGCGGCAGGGTCGGCGAGGACCGAGCGGTCCCACACCATGCGGAGGTGGAGTTCGGGCCCCTGGGTCGCGGAGACGGCGAAGGGCGCGCGGATCTGCCGGCCGTCGATGTGCACCTCGCGGCCCGCCATAGCGCCGAGCCGCAGCGGGGTGCGGTGGCGGGCGTCGTCGACGGTGAGCAGCCCGTCGAGCCTGCCGGACCAGGCGGATCCGCCTGCCCGGGCCGCCCGCACCACCTCGTCGAAGGGGGTGTCGGCGCGGTCCAGGTCGTCCCACCACTGGGTGGCCGTCACCTCGGGTGCCGGGGTGCTCGCCGTGTCGGCCGGGAAGACGACCGTGTTGAGGAAGCAACCGAGGACAGACTCCGCGCCGGTCGGGCGGCCGCCCCAGGGGTAGCCGATGGGCGAGACGGGCCCGGTGCCGTACAGGGCCGTGGCCGCCGCCCGGCAGGCGTCGAGCAGCGCCGGGAAGGGGATGCCTCCGGACGGCGAGGGAAGCTTCAACTCGGCTGCACCCGTGGGGAGTTCGGCGGTCGCGGAGTGCGTTCCGGGCAGCGGCGCCTGCTCGTGGGCGGGGCGCAGCCGCTCTCCCCAGTACGCGAGCGCGCGGGGCGACGCGGCGCGGTCCTCGGCGGCGAGCTGGCGAAGGACGGCGTCCTCGTAGGCGGCGAGTTCGGCTGCCACGTCGGCGGGAGAGAGGTCGTCGGGGCCGAGACGGTCGCGATAGGCGGCGCCGAGTTCCTCGACGACGCGGGCGAGGGACTGGCCGTCGCAGGCGGTGTGGTCGAGGACGACGGCGAGTACCTCCTCCTCGGCGTGCGGGCCGTCATGGGCTAGGAAGAGCCGCAGCGGCGGCCCGTCGGTGACCCAGCCGGCCAGGGCACGGCGCAGTGCGTCCCGCGCGTCCTCGCCGGGCGCGGGGGCTATGTGTTCCAGCGGTACGCCGGCGGGCGCGAGCCGGAGCACGGGCGTGCCTCGTACGACGCAGGCTCGCGAGCGCAGGACGGGGTGGCGGGCGGCCAGGTGGTTCGCCGCGGCGCGCAGGCGGGCCGGGTCGACGGTACCGCGCGGGAAGGCGAAGAACATCGGGACGATGTCCGCGCGGCCTGCCGGGTCCAGGGAGCGCACGAGCAGGAAGCGCCGCTGGGCCCCGGTGACGGGCAGCAGTCCGGGGGCCGGGTCACCCGCGCCGAGGCGCTGGTAGCGGGCGAGGTACTGGCCCGTGATGCTGGGGTGCACGTGATCCTCTCTCGGGGTCGGGGACTCTCGGAAGCGGGGACTCTCGGATCCGGGCCCCGGTTACGGGCCCCGGTTACGGGCCCCGGTTACGGGCCCCGGTTACGGGCCCCGGTTACGGGCCCCGGTTACGGGCCCCGGTTACGGG
>NZ_JBEZKW010000057.1:0-49079 GCF_040651795.1 Streptomyces sp. NPDC048361 | reverse complement strand
GGGTGGGCAAGCGCCGTCGGGGTCTGGGGCGGAGCCCCAGGGGGCTGCACTCTCAAGTAGCCGCACGGGCGGGTGGGTGGGCAAGCGCCGTCGGGGTCTGGGGCGGAGCCCCAGGGAGCTGCACCCTCAAGTAGCCGCACAGACGGGCAGCGCGCCGCAGGCTAGTGGTGGAACGCCGTCGCCTCCGATTCGTCCCGCCCCAGCGGAGCGACCTGCCGGCGGAGTTCGGGAAGCAGACGGCTCAGGTCCTCGATGAGGAGCCCCGCCAGGTCGGAGGAGAAGCCGTTGCGGCACACCACCCTCAGCACCGACAGGTCCTCCCGGTTCGCCGGGAAGGTGTACGCCGGCACCAGCCAGCCCCGCTCCCGCAGACGCCGCGAGACGTCGAACACGTCGTACCGGTCGACATCCGGCGCCGTGGTGAAGGCGAACACCGGCAACTCCTCGCCGCGCGAAAGGAGTTGGAAGTCGCCGAACGCGTCGATCCGCTCCGCGAGCCCCCGCGCAACGTCCCGCGTGGTCTGCTGCACCGCCCGGTACCCTTCCCGCCCGAGCCGCAGGAACGTGTAGTACTGCGCCACCACCTGCGCCCCCGGGCGCGAGAAGTTGAGCGCGAAGGTCGGCATGTCGCCGCCGAGGTAGTTCACCCGGAAGACCAGCTCCTCCGGCAGCTCCTCCGCCGTGCGCCACAGCGCCCAGCCCACCCCCGGGTACACGAGCCCGTACTTGTGCCCCGAGGTGTTGATGGAGGAGACCCGGGGGAGCCGGAAGTCCCACACCAGGTCCTCGTCGAGGAAGGGCGCGATCATCGCCCCGGACGCCCCGTCGACATGGACCGGGATGTCCAGACCCGTACGCTCCTGCAAATCGTCGAGCGTCGCGCACAGCTCGGCGATCGGCTCGTACGACCCGTCGAAGGTCGAGCCGAGCACCCCGACGACGCCGATCGTGTTCTCGTCGCAGAGCGCCGCCGCGGCCTGCGGGTCGAGGTGGAAGCGGTCGCCCTCCATGGGCACCTGGCGCGCCTCGACCTCCCAGAACGTACAGAACTTCTCCCAGCACACCTGCACGTTGACGCCCATGACGAGGTTGGGGCGGGCCTCGCGCGAGGGGTAGCGGTCCGCGTTGCGCTTCATCCAGCGCCGCTTGAGCGCCATCCCGGCGAGCATGCACGCCTCGCTCGACCCGGTGGTCGAGCAGCCGACGGTGGTGCTCGGGTCGGGCGCGTGCCAGAGGTCGGCGAGCATGGCCACACAACGCCGCTCCAGCTCGGCGGTGCGCGGATACTCGTCCTTGTCGATCATGTTCTTGTCGCGGCACTCCGCCATCAGCACCCCGGCCTGCGGCTCCATCCAGGTGGTGACGAACGTCGCCAGGTTGAGCCGGGCGTTGCCGTCGAGCATCAGCTCGTCATGGACCAGCTGGTGCGCGGTGTCCGGGGGCAGCGGCCGGTCGGGCAGCCGGTGCCGGGGCGGCGCCGAGGTCATCGAGCCGACCGGGTCCGCCGCCCCGAAGAAGGGGTTGAGCGCGAGCCGCCCGAACTCCGTATCCCCTCCTCCTGCGTCGTGCTCCTTCTTGCTGCCGCCGCGGTGCAGTGCCATGGAGAGCCAAGTTCCTTTCGGGGGAGGGGAGTTCGAGGATGTGACATCCGCCGGTGGTGGTCCCGGGTCAGGCGCGGGCGATGATCACCGCGGTCCCGTACGCGCACACCTCCGTGCCCACGTCCGCCGCCTCTGTGACGTCGAACCGCATCATCAGGACCGCGTTGGCGCCCCGCGCCTTCGCCTGGGCCACCAGGCGTTCCATCGCCTGGTTCCGCGTCTCGACCAGCGTCTTGGTGAGCCCCTTGAGCTCGCCGCCGATCATCGACTTGAGGCCGGCGCCGATCTGGCTGCCCAGGTGACGGGAGCGCACGGTGAGGCCGAAGACCTCCCCGATGACCTGCTGCACGGTGTACCCGGGCACGTCGTTCGTGGTCACTACCAGCACGTCCGACTGCGGGCCCTGTCCGCCGCCGTACTCCTCGATGCCCATGCAGTCCGCCTTCCGGTAGCCCTTGTCGGCCCGTGTCAGTGTCGGCCATCTCAAGCCTGCCCCTGGAACCACGCTTTCGCGCGTTACGTTGATAACTTTGGCTGCCGACGGCAGACAGCCCGACCGACACCCACACCCAGGAGCCCGGTACCCGTGACTTCCCTTGCCCTCGGACCGAGCTGGCTGGACCCCGACTATCTGCTCCAGACCTTCGGCCTCGTCGGGCTGCTGATCATCATCTTCGCCGAGTCCGGCCTGCTCATCGGCTTCTTCCTGCCGGGTGACTCGCTCCTGTTCACCACGGGCCTGCTCGTCACCACGGGCAAGCTGGACACCCCGCTGTGGCTGGTCTGCCTCCTGGTCGTGTTCGCGGCGGTCCTCGGCGACCAGGTGGGCTATCTCTTCGGCAAGAAGGTGGGCCCGTCCCTCTTCAGCCGGCCCGACTCCAAGCTCTTCAAGCAGGAGAACGTCGAGAAGGCCCACGAATTCTTCGAGAAGTACGGTCCGAAGTCGCTGGTCCTGGCCCGCTTCGTGCCGATCGTGCGCACCTTCACGCCGATCATCGCGGGCGTCTCCGGGATGAACTACCGCTCGTTCGTCACCTTCAACGTCATCGGCGGCAGCCTGTGGGGCGCGGGCGTGACGCTGCTGGGCGCGGCGCTCGGCAATGTGCAGTTCGTGCACCAACACATCGAGCTGATCCTCGTCGCGATCGTGCTGATTTCCGTGGTCCCGATCGCGATCGAGTTCCTGCGGGCCCGCTCCAAGGCGAAGGAGAACCCGCAGACGGCCCCCGAGGGTCCCGGCCAGGCCCCGCCGCGCGGCGGCGGCCGGCACGCCAAGCGCTGACCCCGCCCAGCGCGGCCCCGGGGCGCTGACCCCGGCCCCCGCGGCTGCGGTGTGCCGAGCCCGGGTCAGAAGCCCCGGGTCCGCTTCGCCGCGGCGCGGCCCGCGCCCGGGGAGCGCAGGAACAGGCGGGCGACCTCGTTGCCGAGGTTCACGCCGATCGCGATGGCCAGGGCGAGCGCGATGGCCTTGGCGAGGGAGGCGACGCCCGTGTTCAGGTGGTTCTGGGCGATCGAGAGGACCCCGAAGTACGTGGCGCTACCGGGCAGCAGCGGCCCGATCGCGGCGGTCACGTACAGCAGCGCCGAGGTGTTCCAGTACCGCGAGAGCAGCTGGCCGAAGAGGCCGACCAGGCCGGCCGCGACCGCCGTCGCCATGATCGGCGAGCCTTTCGCGGTGACCGCGATCGCGGCGTACACCACCCAGGCGACGCCGCCGTTGGCGGAGACGATCAGGACGGTGGAGCGGTCCTGTTGCAGCAGGATCGCGAAGGTCAGGCAGAGCACCATCGACGCGAGGATCTGCACGATCGGCCGGTTGGTGGGCTGGAAGGTGCCTTCAGGGTTGAGCTCGGCGTGGATCTGGAGTCCGCCGTACAGGACGGACAGGACACCGACGACGATCGCGACGAAGAAGTACCCGACTTCGAGCAGCCTCGCGGACGCGGTCACGTAGAACCCTGTGAGGCCGTCCTGGACGGCCGCGACCAGGGCCCGCCCCGGGATCAGTGCGAAGAGCCCACCGGTGATCACGGCGGACGGCCGGAGGTTCCAGGAGAGCAGACTGAGCGCCACGCCCATCGCGGCGGGCGGCATCGCGGCCACCACGAACTGGTAGAACTCCGGCAGTCCGCGGGCCGCGCACAGCCAGGCGAGCCGGTCGCCGAGGACCGCGCCGACCGCCGCCACCAGGAAGACCGTGACGCCGCCGCCGAGCAGCACCGAGGCGGCTCCCGCCAGGATTCCGCAGGCGGTGGTGAGGACCCAGCCGGGGTAGGGGTGGCGGTTTCGGCGGATCTCCGCGAGGCGCCGGTAGGCCTCTTCGAGGGAGACCTCGTGGTCCTCGCTGGTCATGTCCGTGACGAGCCGGTGCACGGCCGCCAGACGGGTGTAGTCGGTGCCGCGCCGGCGCACCGTGCGGTTGGCCGTCACCGGGTCGTCCACAAGGGACGGCTGGTAGGTGATGCCGAGCATGGTGAAGGTGACCGTGGGTTCGCTGCGGTCGAGGCCGTAGCTGCGGCAGATCGCGAACATCGCGGCCTCGACGTCCTCGGCGCCCTCGCCACCTGCGAGCAGCAGCTCGCCGATACGCAGCGTCAGGTCGAGTACGCGGGGCACGGCGGGGCCGGTGTCGTCGTGCTTCTGCACCGGCTCGGCCACCGGCCGGTCGCCGACCGGCATCCGCAGCATGGTGCGCATCCGGTCCTGCCAGGGCGCGTCCTTGGAGAGCCGCACCAACGGCATGGCGCCGGTGGTGGTCATCGGGTTCGGCGTGTCCCGGGCGGTGTACGCGCTCGGCGTGGTGAACGCGGACGCGGGCTGCTCGGCGGGCGACTCCACGACCGGGGTGGCGAGACCGGCCGGAAGCGCGAACTCGGAGGTCGGCGAGTCTTCCTCGGGCACCTGCGGCTGCTCCACGCCCTCGGGGGGTGCGAAGGCACTGCGCGCCTCGTCGGACTGCGGTTTGCGGTCCTCGACCGTGTCGTGCTGCTCGGCCATCACTGGTCCCGTGCCTCCCTCCAGCCACTTCGGGTCCGTGTGCCCAGTATGTGGGGCACCATCACGTGGCACGACAAGGGGAGGCGGGGAGGTGATCTTCGTGCGTGATCTTCATGCGTGATCTTCGTGTGCGGTCTTCGTGCGCGGGTCCTACGACGACGGGCGGCACACCCGAGGGTGCACCGCCCGTTCGCTACGGAAGTGCGCGCGTCAGTGCGCGCCGCCCTGCGCCTCAAGGCGCTTGTAGGAGGCCTCGACCTCGGCCTCGGCCTCGACGCGGCCGACCCAGTCGGCGCCCTCGACGGACTTGCCGGGCTCCAGGTCCTTGTAGACCTCGAAGAAGTGCTGGATCTCCAGGCGGTCGAACTCGGAGACGTGGTGGATGTCGCGCAGGTGCTCGACGCGCGGGTCGGACGCCGGGACGCACAGCAGCTTGTCGTCGCCGCCGGCCTCGTCGGTCATCCGGAACATGCCGATCGCGCGGCACTTGATGACGCAGCCCGGGAAGGTCGGCTCGTCGAGCAGGACCAGGGCGTCCAGCGGGTCGCCGTCCTCGCCGAGGGTGTTCTCGACGAAGCCGTAGTCGGCCGGGTAGCTGGTCGAGGTGAAGAGTCGACGGTCCAGGCGGATCCGGCCGGTCTCGTGGTCGACCTCGTACTTGTTCCGCGATCCCTTCGGGATCTCGATGGTGACGTCGAACTCCACGGGTGGCTCTCCTCCATGATCAGCACATGCATCGGACGGGGCTGCGTCGACCGTCATGTTCGCGGCGGGACGCAGTTCTGGTGATTAAGTGTCCCTCACGCAGGTGTGTGATCGCGAAAGGGGCTGGTCCTCGGTGTCGGGACCCAAGACATGGCAGCTCACAGCGGGTGCGGCGGCGATCGGCCTGGCCCTTGCGACCGGGGCCGCGGCCCTGGCGGGACCGTGGGACTCAGGTCAGCGTACGGCCGAGCGCGCACGGGCCGCATCGTGGGACGCCAGGGGTGGCGCACATCACCAGCGCCCCGCGGATGCGGATGCTCCGGCTCCGGCCCCGAGCGCGCCCAGCGTGCTCGCGGCGCTCGGCGCTGTCGGGGGCGCGCCCGTCCCGGCCGCCCTGCCCGCGGCGCTCGCCCCGCTGCTCGCCGACCCCGCGCTCGGCCCGCACCCGGCGGGCTCGGTCCTCGACACCGCCACCGGACAGGTGGTGTACGCCTCCCGCGCGGACGTCGCGATGACGCCGGCCTCCACCACCAAGATCGCGACGGCGACCGCGGTCCTCACCGCGCTCCCCGCCGATCACCGCTTCACCACCGCCGTGGTGGCCCCGGCCGACGGCTCGGCGCTCACCCTCGTAGGCGGCGGCGATCCGACCCTGGACCGGGCGCGCCTGGCCGCGCTCGCCGACGACACCGCCCGCGCGCTGCTCGCCCGCTCCCTCGACCACGTCCGACTCACGTACGACGCCTCGCTGTTCACCGGCACCGCGGTGCATCCGATCGGGCCGAACGAGAACCTCGCACCGGTCGTGGCCCTGATGACGGACGAGGGGCGTACGCAGCTCCCCGCCGGTTCAGCCGATTCCGCTGGTTCCGCCGGTTCCGCCGGTTCGGCCGGTCTGTCCGGCGCGGAGGAGAGCGGGCCCGGCGCGCGTACCGCCGACCCGGCGGGCGACACCGCGCGGGCCTTCGCCCGGCTGCTGCGGGACCGCGGGGTGCGGGCGGACGACCCGGTGGCGGGCGGCAGACCCGCGGGCGCGACCACGGTGGCGAGTACGCGTTCCGCGCCGCTGACCGAGATCGTCGAGCGGATGCTGACCGAGAGCGACAACGACATCGCGGAGGCCCTCGGCCGGCAGACCGCGATCGCCACCGGGAAGCCCGCGAGCTTCGAGGGCGGCGCCGCGGCCGTGGCCGCCCAGCTCGCCAAGGCCCAACTCCCGCTGAACGGGAGCGTGTTCACGGACGGCAGTGGGCTCAACCGCGCCGACAGGCTCACCGCGGACCTGCTCACCCGGCTGCTCGCGCACGCCGCCGACCCGGCCCACCCCGAACTGCGGCCGATCCTCACCGGCCTGCCCGTCGCCGGGTTCACCGGCACCCTCAGCACCCGCTACGGCACGACCTCGGCCGCGACCGGCCTCGTCAGGGCGAAGACCGGCACGCTCGGCGGCGCCGGGGTCAACACCCTGGCGGGCACCGTCGTGGACGCGAGCGGCCATCTGCTGGCGTTCGCGTTCCTCACGGCGGGCACGCCGGGCGCCGACCCGGCGCCCGCGCAGCGCGCCCTGGACCGGCTCGCCACCCGGCTCGCGGCGCACTGAGCTTCGCCGACCGGGTTCCCTTGCGGGGACGACAACGTACGGTTGACGCATGACTGGCATCGGCGGTGCAGGTACCTCTGGGATGGTCGACTGGAACCTCGCGGTCGCGACCGCGACCCGACTGGTGCGGCCGGGCCCCGACGTGAGCCGTGACGAGGCGCGAGAGATCGTCGCCGAGCTCCGTCGGCACGCCAAGGCCGCCGAGGAACACGTACGGGCGTTCACCCGGATGATCCCGGAGGGCGTCGAACCGGAGGACACCCCCGTCCTGGTCGTGGACCGGGCCGGATGGGTGAAGGCCAACGTGGCCGGCTTCCGCGAGATCCTGCGGCCCCTGCTCGACAAGATGCAGGAGCGCCGCGGCAACAGCCCGGCGGGTGCGGTGTTCGGCGCGGTCGGCGGCAAGGTCACCGGCGTCGAGCTCGGCATGCTCCTGAGCTTCCTGTCCTCGCGCGTCCTCGGGCAGTACGAGACCTTCGCGCCCGCGAGCCGGGACCTTCCGGCGGGGCCGGGCGGCGGCGGCCGGCTGCTGCTCGTGGCGCCCAACATCGTGCACGTGGAGCGCGAACTCGACGTGCCCCCGCACGACTTCAGGCTCTGGGTCTGCCTCCACGAGGAGACCCACCGCACCCAGTTCACGGCCGTGCCCTGGCTCCGCGACCACCTGGAGAGCGAGATCCAGGCGTTCCTCGCCGCCACCGAGGTCGACCCCATGACCGTCCTTGAGCGGCTGCGCGACGCGGCGCAGTCCCTGGCGGGGGGCCGTCCCGAGGGCGAGGAGGACGACGGGGGCCGCTCCCTGGTCGAGCTGGTGCAGACGCCGGCGCAGCGCGAGATCCTCGGCCGGCTCACCGCCGTGATGTCCCTCCTGGAGGGCCACGCCGACTACGTGATGGACGGGGTCGGGCCGCAGGTCGTGCCCTCGGTGGCCGAGATCCGCGAGAAGTTCAAGGAGCGCAGGGCCAAGGGCGCCTCCCGGCTCGACATGGCGCTGCGCAAGCTCCTGGGCCTCGACGCCAAGCTGCGCCAGTACCGCGACGGCGAACGTTTCGTGCGGGCCGTGGTGGAAGAGGTCGGCATGGACGGCTTCAACCGCGTGTGGACCTCTCCGAACACCCTTCCTACGAAGTCCGAGATCGCCAAGCCGGCGGAGTGGGTCGCGCGGGTGCACCGCAAGGCGGAGTCCTGACCTGACCGCCGCCGGTGGCGGGTGTCAACGCGGGAATCACCCATCCGAGGGACCGTGGGGCATGGGTAGGCGTGCAATGCTCGGGTAACGGCTCTGTTCTGTCACCATCTACGCACTCTGTGTGACTTGACGACCCTCCTGCTCCCCCTGTTCCCCCCGCATCCTCTCCGCGCAAGAGGCACCCCCAACTTCACCGAAGGGCACCGGACATGGGTCCCCATCCTGCGGTCGCAGCGATACGCCTGGCGGTTCGCCGCGTACTCCACGACGTACTGAACGAACACTCCCGCGACCACTCCCGCGACCACCACAGCGCCGAGACGCCCGTGACCGCGGGGGCCCCCGCCGGTCGGGGCACGGGCGTTCGCACCGCGCCCGAGCCCCTCGTGCTCGTGGCCTGCTCGGGCGGCGCCGACTCCATGGCGCTCGCCTCCGCCCTCGCCTTCGAGTCCCGCAAGCTCTCGCTGCGCGCCGGCGGGATCACCGTCGACCACGGCCTCCAGCACGGCTCGGACCTGCGCGCCGCCGAGGTCGTCTCCCGCATGACCGCCCTGGGTCTGGACCCCGCCGAGTCCGTCGCCGTGCGCGTGGGCCGCGAGGGAGGTCCCGAGGCCGCCGCCCGGGACGCCCGCTACGCCGCCCTCGACGCCGCCGCCGAGCGCCACGGCGCCGCCGCGATCCTGCTCGGCCACACCCGCGACGACCAGGCCGAAACGGTGCTGCTCGGCCTCGCCCGCGGCTCCGGCACCCGCTCCCTGTCCGGCATGGCCGCCGTCTCGGGGGCGGCGGGCCGCTACCGGCGTCCCTTCCTGGAGCTCGACCGCCAGACCGCGCGCAAGGCCTGCATGGTCCAGTCGCTGCCCGTCTGGGACGACCCGCACAACGCCGACCCCGCCTACACCCGCTCCCGGCTGCGCCAGGAGGGCCTGCCCGCCCTGGAGAAGGCGCTCGGCAAGGGCGTCGTCGAGGCGCTCGCGCGCACCGCCCAGCTCTCCCGCGACGACGCCGACGCCCTGGACGCCTGGGCCCAGCAGGCCGACGCCTCCGTACGGGACGAGGCGGGGCTCCTTGAGTGCGCGAAGCTCTTCGCGCTGCCGCCCGCCGTACGGCGCCGGATCGTACGCCGCGCGGTGATCGAGGCGGGCTCACCCGCCGGCTCGCTCTTCGCCCGCCATGTCGAGGAGGTCGACAAGCTGATCACCAGCTGGCGTGGTCAGCGGGCCATCAATCTCCCGGGCCGCGTCGTCGCGCGTCGGCAGGGTGGCAGACTGGTCATTCGGCAGGGCTGAGCTCACGCACGTAACTCGGCTCGCTTACGGACAACAGAAACCCCCAAGAAAGCGGCCCGGGTGAACGAGAAGGACATGGGCACCGACCTCCAGTCGGTGCTCATCACCAAGGAAGAGATCGACGCGAAGCTGGCGGAGCTGGCCGGGAAGATCGACGCGGAGTACGCGGGCAAGGACCTGCTCCTCGTCGGTGTCCTCAAGGGCGCCGTCATGGTCATGGCGGATCTGGCCCGCGCGCTGTCCACCCCGGTCACCATGGACTGGATGGCCGTCTCCTCGTACGGTGCGGGCACCCAGTCCTCCGGCGTCGTGCGGATCCTCAAGGACCTCGACACCGACATCAAGGGCAAGCACGTCCTGATCGTCGAGGACATCATCGATTCGGGTCTCACCCTGTCGTGGCTCCTGTCCAACCTCGGATCGCGCGAGCCCGCCTCCCTGGAGGTGTGCACGCTGCTCCGTAAGCCGGATGCCGCAAAGGTCGCCATCGACGTGAAGTGGATCGGCTTCGACATTCCGAATGAATTCGTCGTGGGCTACGGCCTCGACTATGCCGAGAAGTACCGCAATCTCCCCTTTGTCGGGACGCTCGCCCCGCACGTGTACGGCGGCTGAGGCAACCCGTTCCGAATCGGGGAACCACAGCCCGCCCCGCGCCGTTGGAGCATGGGAAGGGCCCTTTGTCAGCCGTACCGTGCGACCACGGGTGACAATGCTGGGGTACCGTCCGAAGAACAGTCTTTACGCAGAGACTTAGTCAGTCTTAGTCACAGTCACAGCAGCATTTACTACGGGCAGGAGGGACGGGGCGTTCTCGCTCCGTATGGATGGACGTGAAGCGATACTTCCGTGGGCCGGTCATGTGGATCGTGCTGGCCGTCCTCGCCGTGGTCGTGCTGATGCAGGTCGTCGGCTCGGGTGGCGGCTACAAGACGGTCGACACATCCGATGTCGTTCAGGCGATCAGCAACAAGCAGGTCGAACAGGCCAAGATCACCACAGGTGACAGCCAGGTCATCAAGATCGACCTGAAGGACGGCCAGAAGGTCAAGGGCAGCAGCAAGGTCCAGGCGAACTACATCGGGGACATCCAGGCGAGCTCGCTCGCCGACCAGCTGCAGGGCAGCGTCAAGGCCGGTGACATCCCCAAGGGCTACACCGTCTCGCCCGACAAGCAGAACCCGTTCCTCGGGATCCTGCTCTCGCTGCTCCCCTTCGTCCTCATCGTCGTGGTCTTCCTGTTCCTGATGAACCAGATGCAGGGCGGCGGCTCCCGAGTCATGAACTTCGGGAAGTCCAAGGCCAAGCTCATCACCAAGGACACCCCGAAGACGACCTTCGCCGATGTGGCGGGGTCCGACGAGGCGGTCGAGGAGCTCCACGAGATCAAGGAGTTCCTCCAGGAGCCGGCGAAGTTCCAGGCCGTCGGCGCCAAGATCCCCAAGGGCGTGCTGCTCTACGGCCCGCCCGGCACCGGCAAGACCCTGCTCGCCCGCGCCGTCGCGGGAGAGGCCGGTGTTCCCTTCTACTCGATCTCCGGCTCCGACTTCGTCGAGATGTTCGTGGGTGTGGGCGCCTCGCGTGTCCGCGACCTCTTCGAGCAGGCCAAGGCGAACGCCCCGGCGATCGTCTTCGTCGACGAGATCGACGCCGTGGGACGTCACCGCGGCGCGGGCCTCGGCGGCGGTCACGACGAGCGCGAGCAGACCCTCAACCAGCTGCTCGTCGAGATGGACGGCTTCGACGTGAAGGGCGGCGTCATCCTGATCGCCGCCACCAACCGGCCCGACATCCTCGACCCGGCGCTGCTGCGCCCCGGCCGCTTCGACCGCCAGATCGCGGTCGACCGCCCGGACATGCAGGGCCGTCTGGAGATCCTCAAGGTTCACCAGAAGGGCAAGCCCGTCGCCCCGGACGTCGACCTGTCGGCCGTCGCGCGGCGCACCCCCGGCTTCACCGGCGCCGACTTGGCGAACGTGCTGAACGAAGCGGCGCTCCTCACGGCGCGCAGCAACAAGAAGCTGGTCGACAACCACGCGCTCGACGAGGCGATCGACCGTGTGGTGGCGGGTCCGCAGAAGCGCACGCGGATCATGTCCGAGAAGGAAAAGAAGATCACCGCGTACCACGAGGGCGGTCACGCCCTGGTCGCCGCGGCTTCCCCCAACTCGGACCCGGTCCACAAGATCACGATCCTGTCGCGCGGCCGGGCCCTGGGTTACACCATGGTCCTGCCGGACGAGGACAAGTACTCGACCACGCGCAACGAGATGCTCGACCAGCTGGCGTACATGCTGGGCGGGCGCGCGGCCGAGGAGCTCGTCTTCCACGACCCGACGACGGGCGCGGCCAACGACATCGAGAAGGCCACGGCCACCGCTCGCGCGATGGTCACGCAGTACGGCATGACCGAACGTCTGGGCGCGATCAAGTTCGGCGGCGACAACACCGAGCCGTTCCTGGGCCGCGAGATGGGGCACCAGCGCGACTACTCGGAAGAGGTCGCGGCGCTCGTCGACGAAGAGGTCAAGAAGCTCATCGAGACGGCGCACAACGAGGCCTGGGAAATCCTGGTCGAGAACCGCGACATCCTCGACAAGCTGGTCCTGGAACTCCTGGAGAAGGAGACCCTCAGCAAGGAGCAGATCGCCGAGGTCTTCTCCGGCATCGTCAAGCGCCCGGCCCGCCCGGCCTGGACCGGCTCCTCGCGGCGTACGCCGTCGACGAGGCCTCCGGTGCTCTCGCCCAAGGAGCTGGCGCTGACCAACGGCGCCACCACGAGCGCCAACGGCTCCGCGCCGCTGGAGACGCCCACGGAGGCCCTGCCGGCCCCCGAGGACCGTCCCGAGGCCTGAGCCCCCGGGGCCCGCACCGGCCCCGGAATGCATGCCGCGCCCCCCAGGTTCTAGCCTGTGGGGGCGCGGGTGTTTTCCGGCCATGCGCCATGAATGTCAGTCGAGGAACGAGGCACAGATGACCGACCCGGTGACGCTGGACGGCGAGGCCAAGATCGGCGAGTTCGACGAGAAGCGAGCCGAGAACGCCGTGCGCGAGCTCCTCATAGCGGTCGGCGAGAACCCGGACCGCGAGGGGCTCAAGGAGACACCGGCGCGGGTGGCGCGGGCGTACCGGGAGATCCTGGCGGGTCTGCGCCAGGAGCCGGAGGACGTTCTGACGACCACGTTCGACCTGGGGCACGACGAGATGGTCCTGGTGAAGGACATCGAGATCGTTTCCGTCTGTGAACACCATCTGCTGCCGTTCCACGGGGTGGCCCACGTCGGCTACATCCCCGCCGAGTCCGGCAAGATCACCGGTCTGTCGAAGCTGGCCCGTCTGGTGGACGTGTTCGCCCGCAGGCCGCAGGTGCAGGAGCGACTGACCACGCAGATCGCCGACTCGCTGATGCGGATCCTCGACGCGCGCGGCGCCATCGTCGTGATCGAGGCCGAGCACATGTGCATGTCGGTGCGCGGCATACGCAAGCCCGGCGCCAAGACCATGACGTCGGCGGTGCGCGGGCAGCTGCGCGCCCCGGCGACGCGCAGCGAGGCGATGAGCCTGATCATGGCCCGCTGAGGCCGTCCCGCTGAGGCCGGCCTGCTGAGGGTCCGTCCAACTCCAGGACGGGGCCTGCCGGTTGGGCGCCGGCCGTGACAGGCTCGGGCGATGACGGAACAGAATTTGCCAGTCCGCTCTCTCGGTGACCTGGAAGTCTCCGCGCTCGGCTTCGGTGCCATGGTCCTGTCGCCGGGGATCTACGGCGACATCGACGACGACCGGGGCGAGCGCGCACTGCGGGCGGCGCTGGACGCGGGCGCGACCTTCATCGACACCTCCGACGGCTACGGCGCGGACGGCCACAACGAGCGGCTCGTCGGCAGGGTGCTCACGGGGCGCCGCCGCGAGCAGGCCGTCGTGGCCACCAAGTTCGGCTTCCGGATCCCCGAGGGCGCCGAGCCGCACCCCCTCCCGGTCGGCTACGCCTTCGGCGAGCTCGCGGTCAACGCCGCCCCCGAGCACGTACGGGGCTATGCGGAGGCCAGCCTTCGGGCGCTCGGCACGGAGTACATCGACCTGTACTACCCGCACTTCCCCGACCCGCAGGTGCCGTTGGCCGACACGGTGGGCGCGGTCGCCGAACTGGTCGAGGCCGGCCTCGTGCGCCATCTCGGCCTGTCCAATGTGACGTCCGACCAGCTGCGGGCGGCGCACGCCGTGCACCCGGTGGCCGCGGTGCAGGTCGAATGGTCGATGTGGCGGCCGATCCCTCCCGAACTGCTCGCCACCGCACGGGAGTTGGGCGTCGGCATCGTGCCGTGGTCGCCGCTGGGGCAGGGCTTCCTCGGCGGCGCGGTGGAGACGGTCGGGGAGGGCGACTTCCGTCGCCACATGGGCCGGTTCGACGCGGCCAACCTCAAGGCGAACACCGACCGGTTCGCGCCGGTGCGCGGGGTCGCCGACGAGCTGGGCATCACCGCGGCGCAGCTGGCGCTCGCCTGGCTGCTGCACCAGGACGAGCACACGGTGCCGATCCCGGGCAGCCGCACCCCGGCCCACATCGAGGAGAACCTCGCGGCCGGGCGGATCGAGCTGTCGGCGGCCGTTCTCGCGCGCCTCGAAGAGATCCTGGCGCGCACCCGGATCGAGGGCGGCACGCTGCTGTAGCCGTGGCCGAAACCGGCGTGCGGGGTCTCAGGTGACCGGCGCCGTGGTGTCGTCCTCGTCGTCGGGGAGCTTGCAGACGCGCTCCAGGAAGAACGCGGCGGCCACCACGGCGATGCCGGCCAGGACCGAGAAGCCGGCGTAGATCGCCTGGTCGCGGCGGGACGGCACGTCGAGGTAGCTCAGCAGATAGACGCCGGTCCCGCCGTACATCCCGCAGACCAGGGCCGCGACCAGGGCACTGGCCTGGCCGAAGACCACCGCGCGCGCCGCCATCAGGGGCTCCACGCCCTTGGCGCCCGGCCGGCGCTCGCGCTGGGCGCGCAGCCGGGAGCGGATGGACAGGGCGGTGGCGAGCAGGATCACGGCGATCACCGCGAGCACGATGGGCGCCGCGATCGGCACGCTGGGCAGCGTGGCCACCGCGTCCCACAGCCGGGCGCCCGCCCAGGAGAGCACTCCGGCGATGACGAACAGTCCGGCCAGTACGCCAAGCCGCAGTTGCTTCACGGAGTAGTGCCCTTCGCGTCTCTCGGTGGTCAGGTCGAAGCCGGTGCGCCGCGGCGCACCGAGGGGGCGCGGGTCGTGCGGCACCTTCCGCGGCGCACCCGGTGGCCACCCTCAGAAGCGTAACGACTACTCGGGCAGCCGGAGTTCCAGATCGGCGCGGGCGAGCACGCCTTCGTGGCCGACGCCGCTCAGCAGGTCGGCGACCGCGCCGTGGCCGGGCAGCTGGGCTGCGGGATCCACGTCGTGCCAGGGGGCGAGCACGAAGGCACGCTGGTGGGCGCGGGGGTGAGGGAGCGTCAGGACCGGGTCGTCGGAGACGACATCGGCGTAGGCGACGATGTCCACGTCAATGGTGCGCGGGCCCCAGCGCTCTTCGCGGACCCGGTCGAAGGCCTCTTCGATGGCGTGGCCGCGCTCCAGGAGCGAGGCCGGCGGCAGGGTGGTCTTCACGACGACGACCGCGTTGAAGTACGAGGGCTGGGAGTCGGGGTCGACGCCCCAGGGCTCGGTCTCGTAGACCGGCGAGACGGCTTTGACGCGCAGGCCCGGGGTGTCCTCCAGGGCGTCGATGGCGCCTTGGAGCGTCTCCAGGCGGTTGCCGAGGTTGGAGCCGAGGGCGATGACCGCGCGGCGCGGGTTGTTGAGCGTCACGTCGGCCGCGTCGACCTGCTCGACCACGGAGGCGGGCACCGGCTGTACGGTCGGGTCGCTCTGCGCGGCCCCCTGCGAATACAGGCTCATACTCGGCTCCGGGTGATGGTGATGGTCACGTCGTCGAACGGGACGGTGATCGGCGCGTCGGGCTTGTGGACGACCACCTCCACCTCCTGGACGCCTTCGTGCTTGAGGCACTGCTGGGCGATCCGCTCGGCGAGCGTCTCGATCAGGTCGACGGGCTCGCCCTGGACGACGTCCACGACTTCCTCGGCCACCACGCCGTAGTGCACGGTCTTCGCCAGGTCGTCGTCGGCCGCCGCGAGGCGGGTGTCGAGGCCGAGCACCAGGTCGACGATGAAGGTCTGGCCTTCCTCGCGTTCCCGGGGGAAGACGCCATGGTGTCCACGGGCCTTGAGGCCGCGCAGCGCGACACGATCCACGCGAATCACTCCTGCTGTCGTTGGTCAGACGGACATGCGGCCGCGTGCGGGCGGCACGGTGCCCACAATCGAATCTACCTGCGGGCACTGACAGTGCTCGCCCATGGGGGCTATGGACAGATCCTGACAGGCCTGGTAGCCGCCCCTACCCGATGGCTCCGGGTTCAACCCTCGAAAGCTTCCGATCGTGCCCGGATTCAGTCCTCTTCGGGCCCCGTTCACGCCTCTTGAGGCTTCTTCAGGCCGCGTCCGGCTCCTCGTCGCCCGATTCGGTGAGCACCGGAGAGCCGTGGTGGGACCAGAGCCGCCACCCTTCGGATGTGCGGCGGAACACATTGGTGGCGACGACGAGCTGGCCGACGAGGGGCCCCAGCTCGCCGCTCTCCTCGGCGGGGCCGCCGCTGAGAATGTTCTCGGTGCAGGTGACCAGGGCGGTGTCGCCGAGCACGACGGCCTTCACATCGGTCAGGAAGAACTGGATGTACTCGGTGTTCGCCATGATCAGCGCGTACGAGCGGAGCACCTCGCCGCGCCCGGAGAGGACCGGCCAGCCCGGGTGGACGCAGGAGATCCCGGTGTCGCCGGCCACGGTCGCGCTCAGCCAGAGCTCGGACAGCTCCTCGAAGTCGCCCCGCTCCAGGGTTTCGTAGAACGCGGTGTTGGCGCGCTCGACCGCCTCGATGTCCGAACGGGG
Organism: Streptomyces sp. NPDC048361; assembly: GCF_040651795.1. Classification (NCBI taxonomy): domain Bacteria; kingdom Bacillati; phylum Actinomycetota; class Actinomycetes; order Kitasatosporales; family Streptomycetaceae; genus Streptomyces; species Streptomyces sp. NPDC048361. The sequence goes on along the minus strand of NZ_JBEZKW010000057.1, from coordinate 32,732 downwards.
GCTCACCGGGCTCCCTCGACGGCGCGGGCCACGCGGACGGCGTCGGCGGTGGCGCGCACCTCGTGGACGCGTACGGCCCAGGCGCCCTCGTGGGCGGCTATGGCGGAGACGGCGGCGGTGGCCGCGTCGCGTTCGCGGGCCGGCGGCGGGGCGCCTTCGTCGCCGGCCAGGACGTGGCCGAGGAACCGCTTGCGGGAGGCGGCGACCAGGACGGGCCGGCCGAGCGCGCGCAGTGCGGCGAGGTGGGCGACGAGGGCGAGGTCGTGCTCGGCCTGCTTGGCGAAGCCGAGGCCGGGGTCGATGAGGAGGCGCTCGGGGGCGATGCCGCCCTCGATGACGGCGTCGATACGGACGCGGAGTTCGGCGACGACCTCGCCGACCACGTCGGTGTAGACGGCGCGGCTGTTCATGTCCTGGCTGAAGCCGCGCCAGTGCATGACGACGAAGGGGGCGCCGGTGGCGGCGACGGCGGGGATCATCGCGGGGTCGGCGAGGCCCCCGCTGACGTCGTTCACCAGGACCGCGCCGGCGGCGATCGCCTGTTCGGCGACGCGAGCGCGCATGGTGTCGACGGAGACGGTGACGCCCTCGGCGGCCAGGCCCCGCACGACGGGGATGACGCGGCGCAGCTCCTCGGCCTCGTCCACGCGGGTGGCGCCGGGGCGGGTCGACTCGCCGCCGACGTCGACGAGGTCGGCGCCCTCGGTGACGAGGTCGAGGCCGCGCTTGACGGCGATCGAGGTGTCGAACCAGCGGCCGCCGTCGGAGAAGGAGTCGGGTGTCACATTGACCACGCCCATGACCGCGCAGCGGTCCCACGCGGGCAGACCGGCGACGGTCCCCCGCCCGTTCGGCCGCCCGTTCAACGTACTCATACGTCAAGCGTAGGCGTCAGGCGGAGGTTCCCGGACCATGGCCGGGGGCCGGGAAGAGGCGCTCCAGGAGGTCGTGCAGGGCGACGCGGTCGGCGTCGGGGAGCGAGTCGAGGGCGGTGTGGGTGGCAAGCATGCCCGTGCGCACCGTCTCCACCGTGCGCGTCCCTTCGTCGGTGAGGACGACGTTCTTGACGCGGCGGTCGGTGGGGCTCGGCTCGCGGCGCACCAGGGCGCGCGCTTCGAGACGGTCGATGATCCCCGTCACATTGGACGCGTCGCAGTGCAGCGTGGTGGCGAGCGAGCGCATGGAGGCGGGGCCCCGGCGCAGCACGGTCAGGGTCTTGGCCTGGCTGGAGGTGAGGCCCTCGTCGGCGGCGGCCGACGTGAAGTCGCCGTAGAAGCCGGCCAGGGCGTCCCAGATGGCGTCCACGAGCGTGAGGTTGCTGACGGCGGTGGGGCGGGTTCCAGGCATGCGGCCCACTGTACCCGCGGTTCGAGCGAAACTTGACTACCTCAACCTTTGATGTTTACCTTCATTAAGTTGCTTGAGGTAATCAAGCTTCCCTTTTGCTCACGCGGCCGCTCCCGGCCGCTCCTGCCGTACGGAAGAAAAAGTGACCACTAACCAACGCCCCAGCGGCGGTACCGGACTCGTCCTGGTCCTCGGCCTCGCGGCCATGGTCGTCTCGATGATGCAGACCCTGGTCGTGCCGATCCTCGGGACGATCCAGAGCGACCTCGGCACCACCACGTCCGGCGTCAGCTGGGTCACCACCGCGACCCTGCTCTCCGCCGCGGTCTTCACCCCGCTGCTCGGCCGCTTCGGCGACATGCACGGTAAGAAGCCGACCCTGATCGGTGTGCTCGTGGTCATGGTCGCGGGCTCCGTGCTCGCCGCCACCACCAGCTCGCTGGTGCTGCTGATCGTCGGCCGGGTGCTCCAGGGCGCGGCCACCGCGATCTTCCCGCTGGCTCTGTCCGTACTCCGCGAGGAGATTCCGGCGCAGAAGCTGCACGGCGCGATGGCGCTGGTCAGCGGCACGCTCGCGTTCGGCAGCGGGCTCGCGCTCGTCGGCGCGGGTCTGCTCACGCAGGGCTCGCACCCCGACTACCACCGGGTGTTCTGGCTCGCCGTGATCCTCGCGGTCCTCGCCCTCATCGCGGTCATCGCGGTCGTGCCCGCCTCCCGTACGAAGACGGGCGGACGCACCGACTGGCTCGGCGCGGCCACCCTGGCCGCCTTCCTCGTGATGCTCCTGCTGCCCATCTCGCAGGGGCATGAGTGGGGCTGGTCCTCGGGCCGTACGGTCGGGCTCTTCGTCGGCGCCGTGGTGATGGCCGGGGTCTGGGTCCTGGTCGAGCGCAAGGTCGCCGAGCCCATGGTCGACATGCGGATGTTCGCGCACCGGCCGGTGCTCTTCACCAACCTGGCCGGACTGCTCCTCGGCTTCGCGATGTTCTCCCAGTTCATCGGCGTCTCGTACCTGGTGCAGATGCCGGACGCGCTGACCGGGTACGGCTTCACGGCGTCCGTACTCCGCGCCTCCGTCGAGTACCTGTTGCCCACCACCCTCGTCTCGCTGATCGCCGCGCCGCTCGGCGGGCAGCTCGTGGGGCGGATCGGGGCGCGCTTCACGCTCGCCGCGGGTGCCGCCTTCGGTGTGCTCGGCTTCGCCTGGCTGACCGGGGCGCACGACTCGACGTCGTCCGTCATCCTCGCGGGCATGCTGATCGGTGCCGCGATCAGCTTCGGGTACGCGGCGATGCCGGCGCTCATCGTGGCGAGCGTCCCGCACCACCAGACGGGGATCGCGAACGGGATCAACTCGATCTCGCGGTCGGTGGGTTCCGCGATCGCCAGTGCGGTGATCACGTCGCTGCTCGCGTCGAAGGTCATCTCCGGGTTGCCGGCCGGGGTGCCGCCGCTGCCGGCGGAGAGCCAGTTCACGCTGTCGTTCGCGCTGGCCGGGGTCGCGTTCGTGCTGGTGATCGGGGTGGCGTTGGTGGGGCTGTCGTCCGACCGGGTGGCTGGGCGGCGTGTGGTGTCGTCTGCGCCCGAGCCGGTTCCGGCAGAGCCGGAGCTGGAGCGAGCCTGATCCGGTTCCACCGGGGCGGGCGCGACCGGTTGCATGCCGCTCGGCCCCAGCGTCGCTCAGGGGCGCGGGGAACCAACGGGTAAGGCGCCGTGAAGGCGAAACCCCGGCCCCGGCCGAGTGGGCCGGGGCCGGGGGTTACGCCGCGTGGGCCCCGTGTTCCTTCGGGGGGACGTGCGCGCACACCCGCTCGCGGCGGGCCGCCCGCGTGAGGCGGGCCAGCGGGCCCGGGAGGCCCAGGTTCACGAAGCCCTCCGCCTGCATCACGGCGAACCCGATGCGAGGAAGGTCCGCATGGGCCCGGTACACCATGAAGCGCGGTTCCCAGCGCGGCTGGAACTTCGCGTTGAACTTGTAGAGGGACTCGATCTGGAACCAGCGGGAGAGGAAGACCAGCAGGCCGCGCCACATCCGCAGCACCGGCCCCGCCCCGATCTTCTCGCCGCGCGCCAGCGCCGAGCGGAACATCGCGAAGTTCAGGGAGACCTGACGTACGCCGATCTTCTCGCAGGCCTGGAGGGAGGCCACGATGAGGAGCTCGTTCATGCCGGGGTCGGCCGAGCGGTCGCGGCGCATCATCTCCAGGGACATGCCGTCCTTGCCCCAGGGGACGAAGTGGAGGATGGCCTTCAGGTCGCCGTACGCACCGGGCGCCGCGCCCTCGTCGTCGGCCTTGTGGGCCGTCGCGATCACGCAGTCGCCGTCGTTCGGGTCGCCGATGCGGCCCAGCGCCATCGAGAAGCCGCGCTCGGTGTCGGTGCCGCGCCAGTCCTCGGCGGCCCGGCGGATGCGCTCCAGCTCACCGGCGGAGAGGTCACGAACGCGCCGCACGCGGGTTTCGTAGCCATTGCGCTCGATGCGCTTGACCATCTGGCGTACGTTCCGCATGGCGCGTCCGGCGAGGGAGAAATCCGCGACGTCCACCACCGCCTCGTCACCCAGCTCCAGCGCGTCGAGCCCTGTCTCGCGGGTCCACACCTCGCCGCCGGTCTCGGAGCAGCCGACGACCGCCGGGGTCCAGGAGTGCGCCTTCGCCTCGTCCATGAACCGCTCGATGGCGCCGGGCCACGCCTCGACGTCACCGATCGGGTCGCCCGACGCGAGCATCACACCGGAGACCACCCGGTAGGTGACCGCCGCCTTGCCGCTGGGCGAGAAGACGACGGCCTTGTCGCGGCGGAGCGCGAAGTGGCCGAGCGAGTCGCGGGCGCCGTGCTTGGCGAGCAGCTCGCGCAGCTTGTGTTCGTCGTCCTCGGTGAGGCGGGCCGCCGGGTGCTCGGGGCGGAACGCCAGGTAGATCGTGGTGACGGCGGTCAGCAGGCCGAGCGCGCCGAGCGAGTAGCCGACCGTCCAGCTGGTGCGGCCCTGGTACTCCACGGGTCCCTCGAAGCCGACCAGGCCGAACATCACGTGCTGGATGCGGTCCACGATGGACGGATTGCCCAGCGTCCGGTTGGGATGGACGCTCACGATGACCAGGCCGAGGCCCAGCGACCCCGCTCCCATCAGGAAGAAGTTCGCCACGGCCTTCCAGCGGCTGCGCGGGTCGGGCAGCGCGGTGAACTCGCTCCGGTGGCGAACGAGCAGTGTGAGAAGTACCAATGAGATCAGCACCCCGACGACGGAGTGCCGGTACCAGAACTGGGCCACCGCCCCGATCGGCAGCAGCACCACGGCGGCCCGCCACGCTCGGCGCTTGCGGCGCTTCAGGCCGTGCGCGAGGAGCAGCAGGAGGATGCCGGCGCAGAGCGCCACGGCCGCCGCGAAGGGGCCGAAGGTGCCCGGCAGCACTTCGCTGACGCTGTGGAACCGACTGTGCCGGACGCGATCGAAGACTCCGGCCGCGACGTCCAGGAGGCCCACGATCGTGCAGGCCGTACCGACCAGCTTGGGAACCGACTCGGGGCGCGGCCCGCGGAGGACCTTTCGTACACGAGTCGGAACCGATCCGTTTTTGTCCCCATCTATCCTGACAGACATCGCTTCCCGTGACTCCGCGAGAGATTCAGTTGGCCGGGGGACGGCGTCCGCACCGTCCAGCCGGACAATTTGCGCCCTCTAGGACGGGACTTGTGGGGGGTGGGTTCCCTCGCCCTCAGGAAAATCTCAGCCAGAAAGTTTCATCGACTCATGGGTCTCACGAGCAACAAGGTCCTGGCACTCGCCGTTTTCCTGGCGGTAGTGCTGTTCGCGGTCACCGTCTGGCTGTGGCCGCGCCTGGCCCGTCGCAGCTGGAAGGCCGTGACGGGCCGGATCGGGCTGCTGCTCGCGACCCAGCTGGCGATCTTCGCGTCGGTCGGTCTCGCCGCCAACAACTCGTTCCTGTTCTACGGATCCTGGGCCGACCTGTTCGGCCAGGAACAGGACATGGGCAAGGTCGTCGACCATTCGGCGGGCGGCGGGGGCGTCAAGATCGTCGCCAAGCAGAAGCCCGACACCCCGGGTGCGGGAAAGCCGCAGATCGGGGGCGAGATCCAGAAGATCGTGCTGTCCGGTCGGAAGTCGGGGATAACGAGCCCCGCGTATGTGTATCTGCCGCCGGAGTATTTCCAGAAGGCGTACGAGAAGAAGACCTTCCCGGCCTCGATCGTGCTGACGGGCTACCCGGGCACCGCGGAGAACCTGCTCAAGGGGCTGCGCTATCCGAAGACGGCCTGGGCGCAGGCCAAGCAGAAGAAGATGCAGCCCATGATCCTGGTCATGATGCGCCCCACGGTGGCCGGCCAGCGCGACACGGAGTGCGTCGACATACCGCGCGGCCCGCAGACCGAGACGTTCTTCGCGAAGGACGTGCCGAGGGCGATCTCCGCCACGTACCGCGTCGGCACCAAGGCCCGGAACTGGGGATTCATCGGCAATTCCACCGGCGGCTACTGCGCCCTGAAGATCGGCATGCACCACCCGGAGCAGTTCGCCGCGAGCGCCGGCCTCTCCGCGTACTACAAGGCGGCCGACGACCCGACGACCGGCGACCTCTTCCACGGCGACAAGCACCAGCAGAACCGTGCCAACCTGCTGTGGAGCCTGGACCACCTGCCGGCGGGCACGTCGTCCTTCTTGGTGACCAGCTCCCTGTCGGGTGAGGACAACTACAAGCCGACCCAGGCCTTCATCAAGAAGGTGAAGGCGCCCGGCCGCGTGTCGTCCATCACGCTGGACAGCGGCGGCCACAACTTCAACACCTGGCGCCGCGAGATCCCGCCGACCCTGGAGTGGATCGGCGGCCGGCTCAGCGCGAGCTGACCGACGCGACCGAGTCGACCGTCACCTCGGTCCGCGGCACCGCGTGGGCGTCCGCGTCGATGGAGCGGCGCAGCGCCTCGTGGAGCCGGGCCGGGGTGAGCACGCCGAGGAAACGGCCCCGCTCCTCGCGGTCGATCACCGCGATCCAGCCCGCGTCGTGCTGGAGCATCGTGGCGAAGGCCTGCTTGAGGGAGGCGCCGACCGGCAGCCAGGCCTCCATGCGCCGGGCGTGCTCGCGGACCGTGCCCGTGCCGAGCCGGGCCTGCTCGCCGGAGATCCAGCCGTGCAGATTGTCCTCGCCGTCCAGGACGACCGCCCAGCGCGCGATGTCGGCAGGGAGCGGGTCATCGAGGTGGACCACGGGCGGCTGGTCGAGGTCGCTCTCCTCAATGGGGGTGACCGAAAGCCGCTTGAGGCCGCGGTCGGCGCCGACGAAGTCCGCGACATAGTCGGTGGCGGGGGCGCCGAGCACGGCGGCAGGAGCGTCGAACTGCTCGATGGAGCCCTGCCCGTAGACGGCGATGCGGTCGCCGAGCCGGACCGCCTCCTCGATGTCGTGGGTGACGAACAGGACGGTCTTGCGCACCTGCGACTGGAGCTTGAGGAACTCGTTCTGCAACCGCTCGCGCACCACCGGGTCGACCGCGCCGAACGGCTCGTCCATCAGCAGGACGGGCGGGTCGGCCGCCAATGCCCTTGCCACACCCACTCGTTGACGCTGGCCGCCGGAGAGCTGCTCCGGGTAGCGCGAGCCGTACGTCTTCGGGTCGAGCCCCACCAGGTCGAGCAGCTCGGCCGCGCGCTCGTGCGCCTTCGCCTTCTTGACGCCGAGCAGATGCGGCACGGTCGCGGTGTTCTCCAGGACCGTCTTGTGCGGGAAGAGCCCGACCTGCTGGATCACATAGCCGATGCGGCGCCGCAGTTGGACCGGATCGACGGTCGCTATGTCCTCTCCGTCCACGAATATCCGTCCGCCGGACGGCTCGATGAGACGGTTGACCATCTTCATCGTCGTGGTCTTGCCGCACCCCGACGGGCCGACCAGGGTGACCAGTTCCCCCTCGGCCACCTCGAAGGAGAGATCGTCCACGGCGATGGTGCCGTCGTCGTACCGCTTGGTGACGTGCTCGAACCGGATCATGGGTCCCCATTGTGAAGGCTGGCGTGCGCGCTTGTGTGAATCCCATGTTGCTGTACCGCAAAGGCCCACGGCGATTGTCAGTGGCCGGGGATAGGGTTTGGTACGTACGTTCGGGGCAGAGGTAACGGGATGCCCGGGGGAGGTGGGGAAGTGGCGCAGAACTGTCTGGCGGCGAACGACTGGATCTGCTGGGAATACGTCAGTTCCCGCAGTCAGGAACTGACCGACGCGACGGTCCAGCACATCTGGATCACCGCGGTGTCGGTGCTCATAGGCCTCCTCGTCGCCTTCCCCCTCGCGCTGCTCGCGCGCGGCCGCAAGGGAGTCGCGGCCACCGTCCTCGGCTTCACCACCGTGCTCTATACCGTGCCCTCGCTCGCCATGTTCGCCCTGCTGCTCCCGGTGTTCGGCCTCTCGGCCGGCCTGGTGATCACGGGCCTGGTGCTGTACTCACTGACGATCCTCATACGCAACATCCTGGCCGGGCTCGAATCGGTGCCGCCCGACGCCCTGGAGGCGGCCCGCGGGATGGGATACGGGCGCGTACGGCTGCTCTTCGAGGTCGAGCTGCCGCTCGCGCTGCCCGCCCTGATGGCCGGCCTCCGGATCGCCACGGTCGCCACCGTCGCGCTGACCACGATCGGCTCGCTCGTCGACCACGGCGGCCTCGGCAACCTCATCGAGCAGGGCCTGCCCACCTTCTTCAAGGCGCAGATCCTCACCGCGTCCGTGCTGTGCGTGGTGCTCGCCATCACCGCCGACCTGCTGCTCCTCGGCGTCCAGCGGCTGCTCACGCCGTGGACCCGGATCCGTACGGCGAAGGCGGTCTGAGCGATGGGAGTCTTCACACAGGCCTGGACCTGGCTGACCACGGGCGCCAACTGGTCCGGCGATGAGGGGGCCTGGCACCGGCTCGGCGAGCATGTGTACGTCAGCGCGCTCGCCCTCGTCGTCTCCTGCCTGGTCGCCCTGCCGCTCGCGCTCTGGCTCGGCCACATCGGCAAGGGCGGCGCGCTGGCCGTCAACATCTCCAACGTGGGCCGGGCGATACCCGTCTTCGCGGTGCTCGCCCTGTTCATGGTGACGCCGCTGCGCAACGCGGGGTATCTGCCCACCGTGATCGCCCTGGTGCTCTTCGCGGTGCCGCCGCTGCTGACCAACGCCTACGTCGGCATGCGCGAGGTGGACCGGGCGGCGGTGGAGGCGGCGCGCGGCATGGGGATGTCGGGACGCCAGCTCTTCCTCCAGGTCGAGCTGCCGCTCGCCTACCCGCTGATCATGACGGGGCTCCGCTCGGCGGCGGTGCAGATCATCGCCACGGCGACGATCGCCGCGATGGCCGGGCTCGGCGGGCTCGGGCGCATCGTCACGGAGGGGTTCGCGGTGTACGACACGCCGCAGGTGGTGGCGGGAGCGATGCTCGTGGCGGCGCTCGCCCTGCTCGTGGAGGGCGCTCTGGTGGCGATCGACCGACTCTTCAGCCCGCTGCGCAAGCGTTCGTGACCCCGCGGCGTTCATGGATCCCGGCCCGCCGTCCTGACCCCGGAGGGCCCATGGCCCCCGCCCCGCTGCCCCTGATGTACCTCTCAAGTCCCCTCGATACCTACCGGATTGGTGACCATCCATGAGCAAGATCCTGCGTACGACCGGTGCGGTCCTGGGCACGCTGGCGCTGGCCGGCACGCTGGCCGCGTGCGGCGGCGACAGCCTGGAGAAGAACAAGGACAAGAGCAGTTCAAGCACGACCGGCGGTTCGAGCAGTACGGGCGGCGGCAAGAAGGGCTCGCTGGTGATCGGCGCGGCCGGCTTCACCGAGTCGGCGGTCCTGGCGGAGCTGTACGCGCAGGTTCTCTCCGACGCGGGGTACTCGACGTCGGTGACCACCGTGAAGAACCGGGAACTGTACGAACCCGCCCTGGAGAAGGGCGAGATCGACGTCGTACCGGAATACGCGGCCACGCTCACCGAATTCCTCAATGCCAAGGTCAACGGCGACAAGGCGAAGGACAAGCCGCTCGCGTCCAGCGATGTCACCGCCACCCTGGCCGAACTGACCAAGCTCGCCGGGCCGCGCGGCCTGAAGGTTCTGCCGGCCGGCGGGGCCGTCGACCAGAACGCGTTCGCGGTGACCAAGGAATTCGCCGCGAAGAACAAGCTCACGTCCCTTTCCGACCTGGGTGCGTCGAAGGTCAAGGTGAAGATCGCCGCAGGCGACGAGTGCAAGATCCGGCCATTCTGCGCCCCGGGTCTGACGTCGAAGTACGGGATCGACGTCAGCGGCATCGACCCCAAGGGCGTCGGAACTCCCGGCGCCAAGCAGGCCGTCAAGGACGGGGTGGACCAGCTGGTGCTGACCACCACGACCGACGCGACCCTGGACACCTACGGCCTCGTCCTGCTCCAGGACGACAAGAAGCTGCAGAACGCGGACAACGTGCTGCCGGTCGTCAATGCGAAGGACGCGGGCGCGCCCGGGATAGCCGACGCGCTCGGCAAGCTGACCAAGGCCCTGACGACCGACGATCTCGTCGGCCTCAACCGCAAGGTCGATGCCGAGCGGGCCAAGCCGGCCGATGTCGCGAAGCAGTATCTCCAGTCGAAGGGACTGATCAAGAAGTAGCCGAATTTGGCGATCGGAGTAACTACAGGGGAACAGATTGGCGGGCGAGGGTCCATATGAGGTCTACGCACGGTAAATTTCAGGCCATGCCACGTGGACGCCACCGTCATTCCCCTCCGCTGCACCGGCTCCTCCAGCCGTCGGCCGTCGCCGGCGTCTCGGTCATCTGCGCCGGTGGCGCCTGGCTCTTCGATCAGCCCGCCGCGCTGCGGGCGTTGGCCGCCGCGGCCGCGGCGGCCTGCGTCACCGGCTCGGTGCTCATGCGCTCCTGGGACCGGGCCGCGGGACGCCGTGTCGCCGAGCTGACCCGCTCGCGCGCGGCCGACCAGTGGCGCACCGAGGAGCGGATCGCCGAGCTGGAGACCGAGTTGGAGGAGTCGCGCGAGCTGCGCGGCCGCATCGACGCCAAGCTGCGCGCCAAGCGCAAGGAGCTGGCCGGACTGCGCGGCGAACACGCGGCGCTGCTGCGGCGGTACGCCAACGCCGAGACCGAGCGGGCCAGCGCCCTTGAGGGCCGGCGTCAGCTCGCCCTGGAGGCGGGCGCACCCAAAGCCCTTCTGCGGTCGGGCAGTACGCCGACACCGGCGTCCTACCGCGCGGCGGCCCGCGCCCTCGAATCCCTCTCGCTCAGCGCGGAACGCCAGGCGAAGGCGCGGGCGGAGGCGCGGGTTGGGGCGTCGCGTGCCGGGGCCGAACCCGGCGTCCCGGGGGCGGAGGAGCCGCAGGGGAAGCTCGCGGCGGTCCGCGGCAGCGGGGAGCACACCCGCCCGTCGGCCGCCCTCACCCCCAAGCCCCGCCAGGCCGAACTCCCCGCGGCGCCCGCCCCGGTGGCCTCGGCCGTCGTGCCCTACCTCGCCCGTCGCGCGGTACGCCCCGAAGGCAGCTTCGACTTCTTCGGCACGGGGGGCGCGGGGGGCGCGGAGGGCACGGACGCCGCTGCAACCGTCGCCCCGGAAGCCCCGGAAGCCCCGGAAGCCCCGGAAGCCCGACGGACGGTGCAGGCCGCCATCGAGGCCGTACAGGACGAGGACCTCGCCGACGTCGTGGGCGAGGAGGTCCTGGCGGACCGGGCTCAGCAGGGCCCGGAGAAGGTCGTCGGCGAGGTCATCGACCTGACCGCCCACGACGAGACCGAACAACTGGACCTGGTGGAGCTGCGCACCGCGATCTCGTAGCCGCCGCGGGCGAGGCGCGCACCCGGGACCATCCGCGGCCTTCGCCCGGCGGGGTTGTGCGTCCGGGTACGGAGGCCTTCGCCTGGGGGATCTGCGTCCGGTACCGAGGCCGCCGCATCGTGGCGAGTGTCGGTACCGGACGCAGAGTCCGGATGCGCGGAGCGACCGGCATCCGGGCGGGCTCCCTCCCCCCGAGCGGGCCCGCGGGAACCATGGTGATCGGAGCGCCGGCGACTTACCAGGGGGCACGGGAGCAGAGCACCGCCGCGCAGCCCGTTCCGCGCGCCACGGCCGCCCCCGCCGACCGCCCCCGCGACGGGCACGCTCCCCTCACGCCGAAGGGGACCAGGTGTATAGGGCAATAGCGGCTGTAGGGGCTACTTGTCGATGTCGCCGACGACGAAGAAGAGCGACCCCAGGATCGCCACCATGTCGGCGACGAGCGTCCCCGGCAGCAGGACGGCGAGGGCCTGGATGTTGTTGTACGAGGCGGAGCGCAGCTTCAGCCGGTACGGGGTCTTCTCGCCCTTGCTGACGAGGTAGTAGCCGTTGATGCCGAGCGGGTTCTCGGTCCAGGCGTACGTCTGGCCTTCGGGCGCCTTGAGCACCTTGGGCAGCCGCTGGTTGATCGGCCCGGGCGCGAGGCCGTCCATGCGGTCCAGGCAGGCGTCGGCGAGGTCGAGCGCGTTGTGGGTCTGGTCCAGAAGGCACTCGAAACGGGCGAGGCAGTCGCCCTCGGTGCGGGTGACGACCTTGAGGGTGTCCTGGAGCTCCCCGTACGCGAGGTACGGCTCGTCGCGGCGCAGGTCGAAGTCGACGCCGGAGGCACGGGCGATGGGCCCGCTGACGCCGTACGCGTGGACGGCCTCGGCGGAGAGCACGCCGACGTTCCTGGTGCGGCCGCGGAAGATCTCGTTGCCGAGGACGAGCCGGTCGTAGACGTCCATGCGTGAACGGACCGACGCGATGGCGTGCCGGACCCGGCCGAGCCAGCCGAGCGGCAGGTCCTCCTTGAGGCCGCCGACACGGTTGAACATGTAGTGCATGCGGCCGCCGGAGATCTCCTCCATCACGGCCTGGAGCTCCTCGCGCTCGCGGAACGCGTGGAAGACGGGGGTGATGCCGCCGAGCTCCAGCGGGTACGAGCCGAGGAACATCAGGTGGTTGAGGACGCGGTTCAGCTCGGCGAGCAGGGTGCGGGTCCAGACGGCGCGCTCGGGGACCTCCATGCCGAGCATCCGCTCCACGGCCATGACGACGCCGAGCTCGTTGGAGAACGCGGAGAGCCAGTCGTGGCGGTTGGCCAGCATCACGATCTGGCGGTAGTCGCGGGCCTCGAAGAGCTTCTCCGCACCGCGATGCATGTAGCCGATGACCGGCTCGGCCTGCTGGATGCGTTCGCCGTCCAGCACGAGCTTGAGGCGGAGCACTCCGTGGGTGGAGGGGTGCTGGGGGCCGATGTTGAGCACCATGTCGGTGCTTTCCGCTCCGCCGCCGATGCCGACCGTCGTCTCCGTCATGGTGGTCAGTATCCCCTGGGGCCCCGTGCCCCGGGCCCCAGCCCCCACGCACCACGGGGCCGCGCCCCCACGCACCCCGGGGCCGCGCCCCCGACCCCGCGCCTCGTCCGCACGCGTTGGGCGGCTGGTCGCGCCGTCCCCCGCGCCCCGGAAACCCTGCTTTCGTCCGCGGGGCGTGGACGGCTGGTCGCGCAGTTCCCCGCGCCCCTGAACCCGCCTTCGTCTGCGGACCGTGCTCGCTTCTCGCGCAGTTCCCCGCGCCCCTGAACCCACCTTCGTCCGCGGGGCGTGGACGGCTGGTCGCGCAGTTCCCCGCGCCCCTGAACCCGCCTTCGTGTGCGGACCGTGCTCACTTCTCGCGCAGTTCCCCGCGCCCCTGAACCCGCCTTCGTCTGCGGACCGTGCTCGCTTCTCGCGCAGTTCCCCGCGCCCCTGACTACTCGGTGCGGGCCCGCATGGGGGGTGGGCGAACCACCCAGGGGCTCAGCCCCGGCTGACCCGCTGCAGCAGCCACGTGAAGTCACCAAGCCCGCCCCGCGAGGTCAGCTCCGCCGCCTCCCCCGCCGCGGCCAGCCGGCGAACGTACCCCGCCGGATCCGACCCCGCGAGGGCCAGCGGGGGCCGCCCGCCCGAGACGCCGAGCCGGGCCAGCGCGTCCCGCTGGGACACCAGCTCCACCCCGGCCGCCCCAGCCGCCCCGGCCACCCCGCACGCGTCGAGTGCGACATGCGCCGTGATGTCGCACGACCCGTCCGGCACGGGCGCCACCTCCCGCCCGCCCCGGAACCCGCTCAGTGTCCCGAACGGCGGCCGGTCCTCCCGCGTGTGCGCGTAGTCGACGGCCACCGCCATCCCCGCGTCGAGCGCGCCCACCGCCTCCGCCCAGGCCACATCCCGCGGCCACCCGATCTCGGCACGCGTACCCGGCTCGGTCAGCGGCCACCAGCGGGCCAGCCAAGCGGCGTCCGCGCCCGATACCGGCTCGCCGAGCACCTCCGTACCGTCGGGGCGTACGAGAACGAGCCTGGCCACGCCGTCCGCGTCGGCCTCGGCCACGTCCACCGGTACGTTGTCGAGCCACTCGTTGGCGAAGAGGAGGCCACGGATGCCCGAGGGCACGTCGGGGCGCCATTCGATCCGCTCGGGGAGCCCGGCGGGGCGGGCCGCGCGTTCGACGGCGTACGCACGGACCGGGAAGCCGGGCGGCAGCGCGGCCAGCACCCCGGTCAGCAGCTCCCCGCGGCCCGCGCCGACGTCGACGAGGTCGACGGGCCCGGGGCCGAGCCGGTCCGCGACCTCCGTAAGGAGGCGGGCGACAGCGCCCGCGAAGAGCGGCGAGGCATGCACCGACGTGCGGAAATGCCCGGCGGGTCCCTCGGGGCGCAGATAGAACCCGCCGTCACCGTAGAGCGCCCGCTCGGTGGCCTCGCGCCACCCGAGGAGCCCGGAGCGCCGAGGAAAGTGCTGACACGTCTCATCCGTCACGGGGTCAAGTCTCCACCTTGCGGAGTACGCCGTCGGGGACAGGATCGCCCCGCCGGTTGACCCCTGCACCTATCCGGCTTCCCTACGCTGGGTTACGTGCAGCGCCTCTACGATTTCATCCGCAGACACCCGACCGGGGTCGACACCTTCTGGGCCGTCATCCTCTTCGGTTTCTCCTGCCTGCAGATCGCGGCGGTGGCGGACGACCCGAAGCAGGCGAGCTGGCCGGTCCACGTCCTGGTGGCGCTCGGGATGGCCACCGCCGTGGCGCTGCGCCGCCGCGCCCCCGAGCGGATGCTGCTCCTCGTCATCGCGATGGGCCTGGTCCAGCTCGTGCTCGACGTGCAGCCCCAGGTCCAGGACTTCGCGATGCTGGTCGTCGTCTACACGGTGGCCTCGGCGGGCCGGAGGTGGGCCTCGCGGGTCGCGCTCATCGGCGGGGTGTGCGCGGCGCCCCTCGCCCATGTGCGCTGGTTGCAGACCGGGGGCGCGAACAGCCCGGCGGAGAAGGTGTTCTTTGTCGTCATCATGACGGTCCCCTTCGTGCTCGCCTGGGTGCTCGGCGACTCGGTGCGTACCCGCAGGGCGTACTTCGCGCAGCTGGAGGAGCGGGCCTCGCGGCTCGAACGGGAGCGCGAGGCGCAGGCGAAGGTGGCGGTCGCGGCCGAGCGGGCCCGGATCGCCCGCGAGCTCCACGACGTGGTGGCGCACAACGTGTCGGTGATGGTCGTGCAGGCCGACGGCGCGGCGTACGTGATGGACAGCTCGCCCGACCAGGCGAGGACCGCCCTGGAGACGATCTCGACGACCGGGCGCCAGGCGCTCGCCGAGATGCGCCGGCTGCTCGGTGTGCTGCGCACGGGCGAGCACCAGGAGGCGGGGGAGTATGTGCCGCAGCCGGACGTCGAGCAGATCGAGGAGCTGGTCGAGTCGGTCAGGAAGGCGGGCCTCACCGTCGACTTCAAGATCGAGGGCACCCCGCGCCCGCTCCCGAGCGGCGTCGAGCTGACGGCGTACCGCATCGTGCAGGAGGCCCTCACCAACACCCGTAAGCACGGCGGCCCCGACGCGGGGGCCAGCGTGCGCCTCGTGTACTTCGACGACGGGCTGGGCCTGCTCGTCGAGGACGACGGCCGGGGCGCGGCCCACGAGATGTACGAGGACGGCGGCGCGGACGGCCGGGGCCACGGCATGATCGGGATGCGCGAGCGCATCGGCATGGTCGGCGGCACCCTGGACGCGGGCCCCCGCCCCGGCGGCGGCTTCCGCATCAGCGCCCTGCTCCCGCTGAAGCCGGCCCATTGACGTCCCGCGCGGGTCTGTTGTGCTTGCTCCGCCTGCTGGTGTCCTGCTTGCCGGTGTCTGGCTGCCGGTGTTGTGCTCGCCGACGTTCCGCCTGCCTGTGTTCTGCGTGATGGAGAGGAAACGATGACGATCCGCGTGATGCTCGTCGACGATCAGGTGCTGCTGCGCACCGGGTTCCGGATGGTGCTTGCCGCCCAGCCGGACATGGAGGTCGTCGCGGAGGCGGGTGACGGCGCGGAAGCGATCGACATCCTGCGCGCGACCGCCGTCGACGTGGTCCTGATGGATGTGCGCATGCCGCGTCTCGACGGCGTCGAGGCCACCCGGCGCATCTGCGAGGCGCCGGACCCGCCGAAGGTGCTGATCCTGACCACCTTCGACCTCGACGAGTACGCCTTCTCCGGGCTGAAGGCGGGTGCCAGCGGCTTCATGCTGAAGGATGTCCCGCCGGCCGAACTGCTCGGCGCCATCCGCTCGGTGCACAGCGGGGACGCGGTGGTCGCGCCGTCGACCACCCGGCGCCTGCTCGACCGGTTCGCACCGCTGCTGCCCAGCGGGGGCAAGGAGCCGGAGCACAAGCAGTTGAAGAAGCTGACCGAGCGGGAGCGCGAGGTCATGCTCCTCGTCGCACAGGGGCTGTCCAACGGCGAGATCGCCGCGCGGCTGGTCCTGTCGGAGGCCACCGTCAAGACGCATGTGGGCCGCATCCTGACCAAGCTGGGGCTGCGCGACCGCGTCCAGGTCGTGGTCCTGGCGTACGAGACCGGGCTGGTCCGCGCAGGGGGCGGCGGCGCGGGGTGAACCGCCGTCGGCCTACGGCCTAGGTCCGTCGCCCGGTGGCGTTAGTACGATGACCATCGTACTATCTCCGTGTTCGGAACTCCGGTGCGGTCGATGTACGGGGAAGTGGCGTCATGCGTGCGATCAGGTTCGACGAGTTCGGCGGTCCCGAGGTGCTCCGGCTGGTGGAGGCCGAGGTGCCGCGCCCCGGGCCGGGTGAGGTGAGCATCGACGTCGCGTACGTCGGCGTCAACTTCGCGGATCTCAAGGCGCGTTCGGTGGGGTACCGGGTCGCCTCGCTCCCCTTCGTACCCGGCCTCGAACTCTCCGGCCGCGTCCGGGAGCTCGGCGACGGCGTGACGGGGCTCGCGGTCGGCCAGGAGGTCGCCGCGATGACCGAGGGCGGCGCCTACGCGGACGTGGCCGTGGCGCCCGCCGCCACCGTCTTCCCGCTCCCCGCCGGCGTGAGCCCGCGCACCGCCGCGACCCTGCCCACGGTGCTGCCCACCGCGCACGCCCTGATCCACGAGGTGGGCCGGCTGCAACCGGGCGAGAGCGTCCTGGTGCAGGGCGCCGCGGGTGGCGTCGGCACCGTCGCAGGTCAGCTCGCCCAACTCGCCGGCGCGGGCGCCGTGTACGGGGTGGTCTCCAGCGAGGCCAAGGCCGCGTACGCCCGCGCGCACGGCTACGACGACGCCTTCCAGACCGGCACCTTCGACGCGGACGTGCTGCGCGCCACCGCAGGTCGTGGCGTGGACCTGGTGCTCGACCCCGTCGGCGGCGAGACCCTGCGCCGCGGCCTCGGGTCGCTCGCGCTGTTCGGCCGACTCGTCTCGTACGGCAACGCGAGTGGCGAGGAGGCCTGGCAGGTCGGGCAGGGCGAGCTGTATCCGCGGGGGCGTACCGTCTCGGGCTTCTCCATCCTGGGCCTGGCGGCCGACGATCCCGGTGCCCTGCGCGCGATCGCGGACCGGGCGCTCGCCCTCGCCACCAGCGGGAAGGTGGAACTCCCGGTCACCGCCGAGTTCGCCCTCGAAGAGGCCGCCTCCGCCCACCGGTTGATGGAGAGCCGCACCTCGACGGGCAAGCTCCTTCTGAAGGTGGCCTAGCTGCGAGTCACCTGGAGGTGCGCTGCTGCGCACGGTGGGCCGCACCCTGGAGGGCGAGTTGACGGTGGCTGCCCCGGCGGGAGCGCTAGCGCAGCACCCCCTCCAGGAAGTCGCTGCCCAGGCGGGCCACCACCGTCAAGTCCAGCTGGTGCAGCACATAGCGGCCGCGCCGCCGCGTGGTGAGCAGGCCCGCCCGCTTCAGGACGGCCAGATGACGGGAGACCTCCGGCGCCGATATGCCGTGCTGCTCGGCGAGTTCGCCCGTCGTGTACGGGGAGCGGGCCAGGTTGCGGCACAGACGCATCCGCATCGGGTGGGCGAGGGCCTCCATCCGCAGCTTCAGCAGCTCGACCGAGGCGGGCGACGGCAGTTCGGGCCCGTGCACCGGATACTGGATCACCGGACGCCAGCCCGGCGCGTGCAGCACCGTCAGATGCGGCCAGCCGAACGAGGTGGGCACGAAGGTGAGCCCCGCGCCTGGCTCGGGGTCCGTGGCGGTGGTGTGGCCCTCGGACAGCTTGTCCACAGCGATCCGCGTACCGCCCTCGTCGAGGCTGAGGGCGGCCGACACCGCGTTGACGGCCTCACCGAGCCCCTTGCGGCGCAGCAGCTCCGCCTTGTGCCGTGCGTCGGCGGCCAGCTGGACCCGGACCCGTTGCCAGGTGTCGGCGAAGAACGCCTGGTCGCAGTCTTCCAGGAGACGCCGCAGCCAGGCCCGTACGCACGCCGGGTCCTCCAACAGGCGCCGCGTGAAGTCCACTTGGCGCGGGCCGCGGTTGGCCGCCATCTCCAGCGCCCGCGCCCGCATCGCCGGATCGTGCAGCGGGGACGGTGTCTTGACCGCGTACAGATTGCAGGTGATCTCCAGGGCGGCGGAGGCGAACCGCTCGTCGGGAAGCAGATCGAGCAGGTCGAGGTCCTCGGCCAGGGTCGAGCCGGTCTCGCCGGCCCGGCCCGGTATGCCCGCGAACGGCATGAACACATCGGAGAAGGTGTGCCGCCACAGGAACTCCGCCTCGTGCAGCCGGTCCGCGAGGTCGGGCTTGAGGCGCGCCGCGGTCGCGGTCGCCCAGCCGTGCAGGCCCGGGTGGTGCCCCGGCTCGGAGAGCGCGTGCAGGGCCAGGCCCAGCTCGGCCAGCGGCGAGATCGCGAAGCCGATGCGTTCGGGCGCGAGGCCCGTGATGTCGATGGTCACGCTCATGGCCCCATGGTGCACCGGGGCACTGACAGTGCCGCCGACGATTGACGGCCATGGTCAATCGATGGCGGCGCGTGACGGCCACGGCCATGGTCAAGCACCGACGGTCGCGCGCCGGCCACGTTCCGTCGGAGGCGGTCGCCGCGGGCGCGGCGCTCGGCGCGCGTGGCGGGCGGGCCCCGTTTGACGTTGCTCGTCAATCGACGCGACGTGGGGCCCGGACGGGCTCACCGTGGAGACATGGACGCGATGCAGCAGCACATGATCGACAACTACCGCGCGGCCCGGCTCGGCACGCCCGCCCCGCCGCTCCCCGGCACCCACGACGTGGCGGTCCTGAAAGAACTGCGGGACTACCGCCGCTTCGAGGCGGTCCTCGACGGCCGCCTCGCCACCGGCCGGCTGCGGGCGGCCCTGGCCCACCTGATCGCCCCCCGGCACCCCCACCCCCACCCCCACCCCCACCCGCCGGCCTGCCGCTGACCCGCGCCGCCCCGGTCCCGTCCGCCCGCCCCCGGCCCCCGTCTGCGGGCCGCAGGCCGCCCCCGGCCCCCGTCTGCGGGCCGCAGCCGCCCCCGGCCTCCGCTCACCGGCCCCCGGCTACGGCAGCCGGCGTACGAAGTCGGCCACCGCGGCCCGTACGTCGTCGGCGCTCCACGCCAGGCCGGGCGCGGCGACCGTAACCTCCGTGTGCGCGAGCCCGGGCGGGCCCGACGGGCTCGGGAACCAGCGGCGGAACAGGCACACCCCGCTCTCCTCGGCCTGGCGCAGCGCGGCGGCGGAGAGCACCTCGGCGTCGTACGGCAGCCACACCTGGAACTCGTGGGTGTGCGGCTCCTCGGGGTGCACCCGGAACCACGCCACACCCGCCTCGGTGAACCCTTCCGCGAGCGCCCGGGCCACGGTCTTGGCGTGGGCCACGTACGACGGCAGTTCGGGCAGCACCCGGTCCAGGCCGATCAGGCCCGCGAGCGCCGCGGGGAACTGCTGGAAGACCTGGCCGCCGTAGCGGTGGCGCCAGGTGCGGGCCTCGGTGATCAGCGTCTCCGGGCCGGCGAGTACGGCGCCCGAGAGCCCGCCGAGCGACTTGTAGAACGACACGTACACGCTGTCCGCGAGGCCCGCGATCTCCGACAGGGGGCGGCCGAAGCGGGCGGTGGTCTCCCAGAGCCTTGCCCCGTCGAAGTGCACCACCGCGTCCCGTTCGCGGGCCGCGTCCACCACGTCGACCAGCTCGTCCCAGGTCGGCAGGACATACCCCGCGTCGCGCAGCGGGAGCTCCAGCATCAGGGTGCCGAAGGGCTCCTCGAAGTCGCGTACCTCATCCGCGTACGGCAGCCTCGGCTCCGTGGTCGGATGGACCGTGCGCAACCCGCTGAGCTGGTGGAACGCGCCGCGCTCATGGACCTCGGGGTGGGCCAGCGGGTGCAGGGCGACGGTGGGGTCGCCGGTACGGGCCGCCCAGCAGCGCAGCGCGACCTGCTGGGCCATCGTGCCGCTCGGGAAGAACGCGGCGGCCGGGAAGCCGAGCACATCGGCGGTGCGTCGCTCCAGCTCGGCCACCACGCCGTCGCCGTAGACGTCGGTGGTCGCGTCCAGGTCGAAGGCCCCGCCGCCGTCCGCCACGAGCGCCGCGAGGCGCTCCCCGAGCGTACGGTCGACCGACTGGTCCGCCAGCCTGCGCTTCGCGCCGCGGAAGACGGCGATACGGTGCTCCCTGCCCTGCTCGGGGGCCTCGTTCGCGGTGGTCGGGTCGGATTCGTTCACGGGACCGCTCTCGGTGTCTGCCATGGCGCGATGATCGCCCACAGCCTGTGGACAACCAAAGGGGTTTCCGTGACCGGGGCGTAGCATGAGCGGGCCGTTTGATTTTGGTTTGGCGTCCGGTACCCCTCGCGGACTGGAACGGAAGGCCCCACCGCGTGAACGCATCATCTGAGCACCGCCACGAGAACAGCCCGGCGGACCGCCCCGCCCGCCTCGCCGTGGGCGTCGTCGGCGCCGGCCGGGTCGGACCCGCGCTCGCCGCCGCGCTCCAGCTCGCCGGTCACCGTCCCGTCGCCGTCTCCGGCGTCTCCGACGCGTCCGTGCGCCGGGCCGCGGCGCTCCTGCCCGATGTGCCCCTGGTCCCGCCCGCCCAGGTCCTGGAGCGCGCCGACCTGGTCCTGCTCACCGTCCCCGACGACGCCCTGCCGGGCCTGGTCGAGGGCCTCGCGGAGACCGGCGCGATCCGGCCGGGCCAGCTCCTCGTGCACACCTCGGGGCGGTATGGCACGGCAGTCCTCGACCCCGCGCGGCGGGCCGGCGCGCTGCCGCTCGCCCTGCACCCGGCCATGACGTTCACCGGTACGGCAGTCGACGTACAGCGCCTCGCGGGCTGCTCGTTCGGCGTGACCGCACCCGAGGAGCTGCGCCTGGCCGCCGAGGCGCTGGTCATCGAGATGGGCGGCGAGCCCGAGTGGATCGAGGAGGCGGCCCGCCCGCTCTACCACGCGGCGCTCGCGCTCGGCGCGAACCACCTGGTCACGCTGGTCGCCCAGTCGATGGAGCTGCTGAGCCAGGCCGGCGTCGCCGCGCCCGACCGCATGCTCGGCCCGCTGCTGGGCGCGGCCCTCGACAACGCCCTGCGCTCCGGCGACGCCGCCCTGACCGGGCCGGTCGCGCGCGGCGACGCGGGTACGGTCGCCGCGCACGTCGCCGAGTTGCGCAAGCACGCGCCGGGCACGGTCGCCGGCTACCTCGCGATGGCCCGTACGACCGCCGACCGGGCGCTCGCCCACGGCCTGCTCAAGCCGGAGCTCGCCCAGGACCTGCTCGGGGTGCTCGCCGAAGGAGAGTCCCGATGACGGAACAGACCGCCGCTCAGGCTCCGGGTGCCGATCGGGCCCCGGGTGCCGATCGGGCTCCGGGCGCCCCGCAGAACGGCCCGGCCCCGGCGACCCCCCAAACCCCGGCCACCCCGCAGAACCATCCCGCCCCGGCCACCCTCGTCCGTACGGCCGCTGAGCTCGCCGCGCTCGACCGGACCGGCGGCCGCCGCGCCGTCGTGATGACCATGGGCGCCCTGCACGAGGGCCACGCCACCCTGATCCGTACCGCGCGCGAGCTGGCCGGCCCCGAGGGGCAGGTCGTGGTCACGGTCTTCGTCAACCCGTTGCAGTTCGGCGCGGGTGAGGACCTCGACCGCTACCCGCGCACCCTCGACGCGGACCGCGCGATCGCCGAACGGGAGGGCGCCGACGCCGTGTTCGCGCCCGCCACCGACGAGGTCTACCCCGGCGGCGAGCCCCAGGTGCGCATCACCGCCGGCCCCATGGGCGAGCTCCTCGAAGGCGCCACGCGCCCCGGCCACTTCGACGGCATGCTGACCGTCGTCGCCAAGCTGCTCCACCTGACCGCGCCCGACGTCGCCCTGTACGGACAGAAGGACGCGCAGCAACTGGCGCTGATCCGGCGCATGGTGCGCGATCTGAACTTCCCCGTGGAGATCGTCGGTGTGCCGACGGTCCGCGAGGACGACGGGCTCGCCCTGTCCAGCCGCAACCGCTACCTCGCGCCGGCCGAGCGCACCGCCGCCCTCGCGCTCTCGCGCGCCCTGTTCGCAGCCCGCGACCGGCTCGCCGCCGAACACGCCCTGCACGCGCGCGCCGCCGCCGGGGGAGCGGTCCTGGGCCGGGCCGGCGCGCTCACCGCGATCGGCGAGGCCCGCGCCGCGGCCGACGCCCACGCGGTCGCCGCCGCCGCGCCGTCCCCCGCCTCGATCAAAGCCGTGGCCCAGGGCGTGCTCGACGAGGCCGCCAAGGCCGAACCCCCGGTCGTGGCCGACTATGTGGCCCTGGTCGATCCCGCGACCTTCCGGGAGGCACCCGAGGGGTTCGGCGGCGAGGCGATCCTCGCGGTCGCCGCCCGCGTCGGGACCACACGCCTCATCGACAACATCCCGCTCACGTTCGGAGCACCGGAATGACAAGCACCGGCACGGCAGGCACCGCGGTGCCCGACACCGGCATACGCCTGGACGCCCCCGCCCCCGGCTGGGCCATCGACGCGGACGTCGTGATCGTCGGCTCCGGCGTCGCGGGCCTCACCGCCGCACTGCGCTGCACCGCGGCAGGCCTCGCCACCGTCGTCGTCACCAAGGCCCGCCTGGACGACGGGTCCACGCGCTGGGCCCAGGGCGGCATCGCGGCCGCGCTCGGCGAGGGCGACACCCCCGAGCAGCACCTGGACGACACCCTGGTGGCCGGCGCGGGCCTGTGCGACGGAGACGCGGTACGCCTCCTGGTCACCGAAGGCCCCGGCGCCGTACGGCGGTTGATCGACACCGGCGCCCACTTCGACACCGACACGTCGGGCACCATCTCGCTGACCCGCGAGGGCGGCCACCACCGCCGCCGCATCGCGCACGCGGGCGGCGACGCGACGGGCGCGGAGATCTCCCGCGCGCTCGTCGAGGCGGTCCGCACCCAGGCGGTGCGCTTCATCGAGAACGCGCTCGTCCTCGACCTCCTCAAGGACGCGGACGGCCGCACCGCCGGCATCACCCTGCACGTCATGGGCGAGGGCCAGCACGACGGCGTCGGCGCGGTCCGCGCGCCCGCGGTGGTGCTCGCCACCGGCGGCATGGGCCAGGTGTTCTCCGCGACCACCAACCCGTCGGTGTCCACCGGCGACGGCGTGGCCCTCGCGCTGCGCGCCGGCGCCGAGATCTCCGACATCGAATTCGTCCAGTTCCACCCCACCGTGCTCTTCCTCGGCGCCGACTCCGAGGGCCAGCAGCCACTGGTCTCGGAGGCCGTACGCGGCGAGGGCGCCCACCTCGTGGACGCGGCCGGCACCCGCTTCATGCTCGGGCAGCACGAGCTGGCCGAGCTTGCCCCGCGCGACATCGTCGCCAAAGCCATCACCCGCCAGATGCAGGCCCAGGGCGCCGAGCACATGTACCTGGACGCCCGGCACTTCGGCGCCGCGATGTGGGAGCAGCGCTTCCCCACCATCCTGGCCGCCTGCCGCTCGCACGGCATCGACCCGGTGACCGAGCCCATTCCGGTCGCCCCCGCCGCGCACTACGCCTCCGGCGGCATCCGCACCGACCTGCGCGGCCGCACCACGGTGCCGGGCCTCTACGCCTGCGGTGAGGTCGCCTGCACCGGCGTACACGGAGCCAACCGGCTCGCCTCCAACTCCCTGCTCGAAGGCCTGGTCTTCGCGGAGAACATCGCGGCGGACATCGTGGGCGGCCCGGCCACGGGCAGTCCGGCCATCGGGAGCCCGGCCGCGGATGCCTCCTCAACTCCCGTGCCGGGTACGGCTGTTGACGCCGAGCGCCCCGCGCTCGAAGGCCCCGTGCCGCTGCTCGACCCCGCCACCCGCATCCAGATCCAGCGCATCATGACCAACGGCGCCGGTGTCCTGCGCTCCGCCGACAGCCTCGCCGAGGCCGCACGCCGTCTGGAGGCGATCCGCGCGGACGAGCGCAAGGCGGCCGTGCCCGGCGTCGAGGCGTGGGAGACCACCAACCTGCTGCTCGTCGCCCGCGTCCTGGTCGCCGCGGCCGCCGCCCGCCCCGAGACCCGCGGCTGCCACTGGCGCGAGGACCGGCCCGACCGCGACGACGCGGCCTGGCAGCGCCACCTCGTCGTCCGCCTCACCCCCGAGCGGTCCCTGGACATCCGTCCCACCGGCACCGCCACCTTCCCCCCGACCGTCGCCGCCACCCCCCTGGAGCCGTAACCGTGAGCACGCCCGAGGAACTCCGTCCCCAGCCGGTGGACGTCCCCCTGATCCAGATCGGTGCGCCCGCCCAGGGCGGCGGCTGCGGCGACGACTGCGGCTGCGGCGGCGAGGAGGTGTACGAGTGCGGGCTCGACCCCGCGCTCGCCGCACTGCTCGCCGAGTCGGGCCTGGACCCCGTCCAGGTCGAGGACATCGCGCACCTCGCCATCGAGGAGGACCTGGACGGCGGCGTCGACGTGACGTCCGCCGCGACCGTCCCCCAGGACGCCGTCGCCACCGGCGACTTCACCGCGCGCGAGGCCGGCACGATCGCCGGACTGCGCGTCGCCGAGGCGATCCTGTCGATCGTCTGCACCGAGGAGTTCGAGGTCGAGCGGCACGTCGCCGACGGCGACCGCGTCGAGGCCGGCCAGAAGCTGCTCAGCGTCACCACCCGCACCCGCGACCTGCTGACCGGCGAGCGCAGCGCGCTCAACCTGCTGTGCCGCCTCTCCGGCATCGCGACCGCCACCCGCGCCTGGGCCGACGCCCTCGAAGGCACCGGCGCCAAGGTCCGCGACACCCGCAAGACCACCCCGGGCCTGCGCGCCCTGGAGAAGTACGCGGTGCGCTGCGGCGGCGGCGTCAACCACCGCATGTCGCTGTCGGACGCGGCGCTGGTCAAGGACAACCACGTGGTGGCGGCGGGCGGTGTGGCCGAGGCGTTCAAGGCCGTACG
Organism: Streptomyces sp. NPDC048361; assembly: GCF_040651795.1. Classification (NCBI taxonomy): domain Bacteria; kingdom Bacillati; phylum Actinomycetota; class Actinomycetes; order Kitasatosporales; family Streptomycetaceae; genus Streptomyces; species Streptomyces sp. NPDC048361. The sequence continues at coordinate 7,734 of NZ_JBEZKW010000057.1, read as the reverse complement.
CGACCGCTTCCCGGACCTCGCCATCGAGGTCGAGGTCGACACCCTGGCCCAGGTCACCGAAGTCCTCGACGCCGGCGCCGACTTGATCCTGCTCGACAACTTCACCCCCGAGCAGACCGCCGAGGCCGTCGCCCTGGTCGCGGGCCGCGCGATGCTGGAGTCCTCCGGCCGCCTCACCCTGGCCACCGCCGCCGCGTACGCCGAGACGGGCGTCGACTATCTGGCGGTGGGCGCCCTCACCCACTCCTCGCCGATCCTGGACATCGGCCTGGACCTGCGCGAGGCCGGAGAGGGCCGGGCCTGATGCTGCTCACCATCGACGTCGGCAACACCCACACCGTCCTCGGCCTGTTCGACGGCGAGGAGGTCGTCGAGCACTGGCGGATCTCCACCGACGCCCGCCGCACCGCGGACGAGCTGGCGGTCCTGCTCAACGGCCTGATGGGCACCCACCCGATGCTGGGCGCCGAACTCGGCGACGGCATCGAGGGCATCGCGATCTGCGCGACCGTCCCCTCCGTCCTGCACGAGCTGCGCGAGGTGACCCGGCGCTACTACGGCGACGTCCCGGCGATCCTGGTGGAGCCCGGCATCAAGACGGGAGTGCCGGTCCTCACCGACAACCCGAAGGAGGTCGGCGCCGACCGCATCGTCAACTCGGTGGCCGCCGTCGAGCTGTACGGCGGCCCGGCGATCGTCGTCGACTTCGGCACGGGCACGACGTTCGACGCGGTCACCGCGCGCGGCGAGTACACCGGCGGCGTCATCGCGCCCGGCATCGAGATCTCCGTCGACGCGCTCGGCATCCGGGGCGCCCAGCTCCGCAAGATCGAGGTGGCTCGGCCGCGCGCGGTGATCGGCAAGAACACCGTCGAGGCCATGCAGTCCGGCATCGTGTACGGATTCGCCGGCCAGGTCGACGGGGTCGTACGGCGCATGAAGCGCGAGCTGGTCGGCCCCGACGGCGACCCCGACGACGTCACGGTCATCGCCACCGGCGGCCTCGCGCCGATGGTGCTCGGCGAGGCCGAGGAGATCGACGAGCACGAGCCGTGGCTGACCCTGATCGGCCTCCGCCTCGTGTACGAACGCAACGTGGCGCGCTCCTGAGGGAGCGCCCTTTCGCGGGGCGGTGCCGGGCGCGGGCCTTCGCGGGCCCTGAGCCGGCGGGCCTTCGCGGGCCGGCGCTCCGGGCGTATACGCGTGCCGGTGCCGGTGCCGGTGCCGGGTGCGGATGTGGGCCGCTGCCGGGCGCGGACGGGGAACCTCTCCTGTCAACGCGCCCGGCATCGGCCTGTTAAGAGGATTTTGTCCCTTTAGGTCGTATCGTCGCCGCATGCCCACGCCCTACGGATCCCGCGGTGGCATGGCGTTCGGTGCGGACGAGCTGCGTGTGCTCCGACGCGCCCTCGCCATCGCCCTCCACCCCAGCGCCGCCCAGGACGACGACGTCAAGGACTGCCTGCGCCTGGCCGACTCCGTGGACGAGGCCGTCCGCGAGGGGGAGCGGCTGCGCGCCTTCCTCCTCGCCGACCTCGTCCGCTACCGTGACGCGCTCCCCGGCTCGCTGCCCGGCTACACCGAGCTGCTCCAGGACGCCCTGGCGGCCGGCTACGAGCCCGGGCCCGACGACCTGGCCGCCCTGCGCGCACTGCGCTCCGACCCGGTCTGCGCCGCCCTCCTGGAGCGCTGCCGGCGGATCGCGGAACGCTCGGTGCGGGCCCGTCTCGCCGGCCGCGCGGCCACCACGCCGGGTCCGCGCACCCGGCTCCTCACCCTCGTCGGCGGCAGCGCGGCCGACCGGGACGAGAGCGGCGGCAAGGACAAGTCCGCCGAGCCGCGCCCGGCCGCCCCGGCACGCCCGGCTCCCGGACATCCCGCGCCGGAGCGGCCCGTACCGAAGCCGTCCGAGGCGTTCCCGCCACGCCGCCGTCCCGTGCCCCCGCCGGAGGAACGACGAGCGGGCTAGAGGGGCACCCGGCGGGCCATGGCCGGGGTCGCGACGGCCGGCACGGCACCTCGCCGCTTTGTCGAAGCGTCCCGATGGCTCCGCTGTCGGGGCGCTTCGCCGCTTTGCGATGCACCGCACCGGCCGCCGCGCCCCACCCACGCGCCCCACCCGGCCCTGGCCCGCCGGGCGCCCCTCGCTACTCTGTCCCTATGGACTACGTTTCCGCGCTTCTGCCCCCCGTGGTGATGGCCATCTTCTTCACCGCGCTCGTCGTGACGATCGTGAAGAGCCAGGGCGGCCCCAACAAGGGCAAGGAGGACGCGGCGGTGGACAGCGCGCTCGCGCGCGCCGAGGCCGCACAGCAGAAGCCCACCGCCTCCTGACTCCGGTCAGGACGGGCAGGTACGGCACACGGACAGCAGGGGTGCACGGGGTATTTCCCTTCGTGCGCCCTTTTTGCTGCGTCCGCATCGCAAATAACCAGCCATTCGCGACATCTCCCACTATGGTGCAGATGTGCCCCGTCAATTGGGAGAGCTGGAAGACGCCGTGATGACCCGGGTCTGGCAGTGGAACCGTCCGGTGACCGTCCGGGAAGTCCTCGAAGACCTTCAGCAGGAACGGTCGATCGCGTACACCACGGTCATGACCGTAATGGACAATCTCCATCAGAAGGGCTGGGTGCGCAGGGAAGTCGACGGGCGGGCCTATCGATATACGTCGGTCTCGACGCGCGCCGCCTACGCCGCCGCCCTGATGAACGAAGCCTGGTCCCAGAGCGACAACCGGGCGGCCGCTCTCGTCGCCTTCTTCGGCATGATGTCCCCCGAGGAGCGCGAAGCACTGCGCGATGCCGTACGCATGGTGCAGGAGCCGGAACCCGAACGGGACCGTGAACCCGAACGGGACCGTGAACCCGAACGGGACCGTGAACCCGAACGGGACCGTGAACCCGAAGACGCCGGCGAAGCCGAACAGACCCGCGAAGCCGAACCCGAACAGGGATCCGAAGAGGGCGATGTGCCCGGGGCCGGCGCGGGGCGATAGCGTCCAGGCATGTCTTATCCCGCCGCTAATGCGGTCACCGTCCGCCGCGCCAGGACCGGCGATGTACGGGCCGTGCGGGGTCTTCTCGACGCATACGTCGACGACGGGATCCTGCTCGACAAAGCGACCGTCACCCTTTACGAGTCCATCCAGGAGTTCTGGGTGGCCGAACGGGACTCGGACGCACGGGTGGTGGGCTGCGGCGCGCTGCATGTCATGTGGGAAGACCTCGCCGAGGTGCGTACTCTCGCGGTGGATCCCCAGTTCCAGGGCTCGGGCATCGGGCATCTGGTGCTCGGCAAGCTGCTCCAGACCGCCCGTTGGCTCGGAGTGCGCCGGGTTTTCTGCCTCACCTTCGAAGTCGCCTTCTTCGCGAAGCACGGCTTCACGGAGATCGAGGAGACTCCCGTCGATACCGTCGACACAGATGTCTACAGCGAGCTGCTGCGCTCCTATGACGAGGGCGTCGCGGAGTTCCTCGGTCTCGAACGAGTGAAGCCGAACACCTTGGGCAACACCCGGATGCTTCTGCACCTGTGATCGGGGAAGCGGCGGGAAGCTGTCGGAACCCTATGTCCGAATCGCGCACGTTTCCCGCGGAGCAAGGATCCTGAACCTCTCCTGGGGGTTTGTGTTTTCCAGTCAAAAGCGGTTTCCTTTCCGCGTACTGCAATTTCGATGAAAGGAAATCCGGTGGCACAGAAGGTTCAGGTCCTTCTTGTCGATGACCTCGACGGTGGCGAGGCTGACGAGACCGTGACGTTCGCTCTTGACGGCAAGAGCTTCGAGATCGACCTCACCACCGCCAACGCGGACAAGCTCCGTGGCCTCCTTGAGCCCTACCTCAAGAGCGGCCGGCGTACCGGTGGCCGTGCGGCGGGCGGTCGTGGCAAGGCGCGTGGCGCACTGCTCGGCACCGGCAACCAGAACACGGCGGAGATCCGCAAGTGGGCCAAGGAGCAGGGTTACAACGTGAACGACCGCGGACGCGTCCCGGCCGAAATCCGTGAGGCCTACGAGAAGCAGAACGGCTGAGTTCCCGCGTTCCCCGCACCACCTGGGGATTGAGCGTGAAACAACCGCGCCCGGTGGCATTCCGTCGCCGCCGCGGCCACCAGCCGCACGAGGCTGAGACCCGCGGCGCGGCCGCCCCGCAGGGCGTTCCCCGGGCTCTCGCAAGCATCCCTCTCACCGGCGCCACCGCACTGCGTGATTCCGGTGAAGGAGGGGAGCCCCGCCTCCACCTCGCACCCCGGTTCGGGGGGCCGCAGCCACACGGCGGCCCCTCGCGAACCGGCCCAGCCGGGCGGCAGGGGGGCGGTGATCCGGCCCCCGGCGCCGATCGCCGTCAGGTCGAGGCCGACCCCGCCCCATTCGAGCCAGTCGAGCAGCCCCGGCAGCTCGTCCGCGCTTCCGGCGGCGACGAGCAGCCGCATCCGGTGTCCCATCAGGGCGACCGGGCCGGTGTTCTCGTACCGCGCCAGGAGGGCGAACCCGGCGGTCGCCGGGAGTTCGAGGACGTCGAAGCGGAGCCCCGTGAGCAGATGGACGGGGGGCCCGGCCGAAACGGCCCAGCCGAGCTCGCGCTCGTACCAGTGCGCGAGCGGGCCATCCAGGGGAGCGCGGGGTGCCGGCACGGTGAAGGCCATGCCCGGAGCAACTGGTGAAACGGCGCCAAGTTACGCTGGGTTCCCGTACCAATGCGTTCCGTCGCGGAATCCGAGGCGCTCGGGGGGTCGGGCAGGCGCAAGGCTGTTCGCCCGTAGCTTACGGAACCGGGGTCTTTCGCATGGAGTGTCGGTCCGGGCGGGTAAGACATTCCTAGTGGGGAGGGGCGACACGCTCGTCAGGCGGTCTCACGTTCGCCATCGGCGTACTGGAGACAGGGCTATCTGTCTGGCCTGCGGGAACATCGTCTCGCACCATCGGGTTGGAGCAGTTGTCGGCTGTTCGGGCCGGGAGGCATGAACGGGTGTCGGCAGTTGGAATGAGCTGTCCCGCCCTGCGGGACTAGCATGCGGAAGGACAGGGAGGGGACCGCCCCCTTACTGCCCGACCGCTCTGAGGAGCGATTAACGATGTTCGAGAGGTTCACCGACCGCGCGCGGCGGGTTGTCGTCCTGGCTCAGGAAGAAGCCCGGATGCTCAACCACAACTACATCGGCACCGAGCACATCCTCCTGGGCCTGATCCACGAGGGTGAGGGTGTCGCCGCTAAGGCCCTGGAGAGCCTCGGGATTTCGCTCGAGGCGGTCCGCCAGCAGGTGGAGGAGATCATCGGTCAGGGCCAGCAGGCCCCGTCCGGGCACATTCCCTTCACCCCTCGCGCCAAGAAGGTCCTGGAGCTGTCGCTCCGCGAGGCCCTCCAGCTCGGCCACAACTACATCGGCACCGAGCACATCCTGCTCGGCCTGATCCGCGAGGGCGAGGGCGTCGCCGCCCAGGTCCTCGTGAAGCTGGGCGCCGATCTCAACCGGGTGCGGCAGCAGGTCATCCAGCTGCTCTCCGGCTACCAGGGCAAGGAAGCCGCCACTGCCGGCGGCCCTGCGGAGGGCACCCCCTCCACGTCCCTGGTGCTCGACCAGTTCGGCCGCAACCTGACGCAGGCCGCTCGCGAATCCAAGCTCGACCCGGTCATCGGGCGCGAGAAGGAGATCGAGCGCGTCATGCAGGTCCTGTCGCGCCGTACCAAGAACAACCCGGTCCTCATCGGCGAGCCCGGCGTCGGCAAGACGGCCGTCGTCGAGGGCCTGGCCCAGGCGATCGTCAAGGGCGAGGTGCCCGAGACGCTCAAGGACAAGCACCTCTACACGCTGGACCTCGGCGCCCTGGTCGCCGGCTCCCGCTACCGCGGTGACTTCGAGGAGCGCCTGAAGAAGGTCCTCAAGGAGATCCGCACCCGCGGCGACATCATCCTGTTCATCGACGAGCTCCACACCCTGGTGGGTGCGGGCGCCGCCGAGGGCGCGATCGACGCGGCGAGCATCCTGAAGCCCATGCTGGCCCGCGGTGAGCTCCAGACCATCGGTGCCACCACGCTGGATGAGTACCGCAAGCACCTGGAGAAGGACGCCGCTCTTGAGCGCCGCTTCCAGCCCATCCAGGTCGCCGAGCCGTCGCTGCCGCACACCATCGAGATCCTCAAGGGTCTGCGCGACCGCTACGAGGCCCACCACCGCGTCTCGATCACGGACGAGGCCCTCGTCCAGGCCGCGACGCTGGCCGACCGGTACATCTCGGACCGCTTCCTGCCGGACAAGGCGATCGACCTGATCGACGAGGCCGGCTCCCGGATGCGCATCCGCCGGATGACCGCGCCGCCGGACCTCCGCGAGTTCGACGAGAAGATCGCGGGCGTGCGCCGCGACAAGGAGTCGGCCATCGACTCCCAGGACTTCGAGAAGGCGGCCTCTCTCCGCGACAAGGAGAAGCAGCTGCTCGCCGCGAAGGCCAAGCGCGAGAAGGAGTGGAAGGCCGGCGACATGGACGTCGTCGCCGAGGTCGACGGCGAGCTGATCGCCGAGGTGCTGGCCACGGCCACGGGCATCCCGGTCTTCAAGCTCACCGAGGAGGAGTCCTCGCGGCTGCTCCGCATGGAAGACGAGCTGCACAAGCGCGTCATCGGCCAGAAGGACGCCATCAAGGCGCTCTCGCAGGCCATCCGTCGTACGCGTGCCGGTCTGAAGGACCCGAAGCGTCCCGGTGGTTCGTTCATCTTCGCCGGCCCGTCCGGTGTCGGTAAGACCGAGCTGTCGAAGACGCTGGCGGAATTCCTCTTCGGTGACGAGGACGCGCTGATCGCCCTCGACATGTCGGAGTTCAGCGAGAAGCACACGGTTTCCCGTCTCTTCGGTTCGCCCCCCGGTTACGTGGGTTACGAAGAGGGCGGCCAGCTCACCGAGAAGGTGCGCCGCAAGCCGTTCTCCGTCGTCCTGTTCGACGAGGTCGAGAAGGCCCACCCCGATATCTTCAATTCCCTGCTCCAGATTCTGGAAGACGGTCGGCTGACCGACTCCCAGGGCCGGGTCGTGGACTTCAAGAACACGGTCATCATCATGACGACCAACCTCGGGACCCGGGACATCTCCAAGGGCTTCAACCTGGGCTTCGCCGCCCAGGGCGATGTCAAGACCAACTACGACCGCATGAAGGCGAAGGTCAACGAGGAGCTGAAGCAGCACTTCCGCCCCGAGTTCCTCAACCGTGTCGACGACACGGTCGTCTTCCACCAGCTGACCGAGGAAGACATCATCCAGATCGTCGACCTCATGGTCGCCAAGGTGGATGAGCGCCTCAAGGACCGCGACATGGGCATCGAGCTCAATGCCGAGGCCAAGTCGCTGCTCGCCAAGAAGGGCTACGACCCGATCATGGGCGCCCGGCCGCTGCGCCGGACGATCCAGCGGGAGATCGAGGACATCCTCTCCGAGAAGATCCTCTTCGGTGAGCTGCGCCCCGGTCACATCGTGGTCATCGGCACCGAGGGCGAGGGTGAGGCGAAGAAGTTCACCTTCCGCGGCGAGGAGAAGTCGGCGCTGCCCGACGTCCCCCCGATCGAGGACGCGGCCGCCGGCGGCGGCCCGAACCTGAGCAAGGAGGCGTAGCCCTCTTCGGAGGTCTCGCCTGAAGGGGCCGGCCCGGCCTCGACGTGCCCGCGCCCAACTCCTACGGCTACCAGGTCAAGGTCGCCGACCCGATCGGCTGCGACCGCTTCACCGCGCGCACCGTGACCGGTC